>JBKKAF010000080.1:0-4366 GCA_046714775.1 Xanthobacteraceae bacterium
AGCGATAAAGCCCCACCACGCGCGAGCGCGTTGCTTTGTCGACGTCCTCGCCGTTCCAGAGCGCGTCGCCGATCTTGGTGGCCTGAGCGTCCAGCCCGACATACCAGGTGAGATTGACATCGCTCGCTTCGACCAGCGGCTCGACCGCGACCTTGACCGGCAACAGATGCGATACCCAGCGCCCGATCACCTCGCCGAGCGCGGCCAATCCGCGCCGCCCGGCAGTGAGATCGATCGCCATGTCGAACTGGTCGCTGCGCTCCCAATAGCTGTCCGCATTGTCTTCGCGCAGCACATCGATGCCTTCCGGCGTGGCCAGACCGAGCATGGAAACAAGCGGCGACACTGGGTGCGGGCTGGAGCCCGCGATGGTCTCTTCGTCGGCGGCGATCAGCGAGCCTTCGTGCGAGGTTACCTTCTGCGTCCGGAAAAACAGCTCCGCTGCGCGCAACGCGTACACGTCCTCGCAGCCGTCGAGCAGATTGCGCAGGACCACATGCACGAGCTGATTGATGAACAGCGGCGGGGTTTTGCCGACGCCGCGGCGCACCAAGTGGAGATAGCTTGCTTCGATGGTGCGGTGACCGACCAGCAAGTCGCGAAATCCAAGCATGACCGCCCAGTTGTCGCGGGCATCGGGGTCCGCGATGGCTGCGATGTCGCCGGCATCGACCGGCCGCCGCGGATCGGCCAGCAGCGCCGCATGCAGCGTGCGCTCGACCACGCAGGCCTCGGCCGGCGGGGCAAGCTCCGGGCGCGCCAGATAGGCCTTCAGGAATTCATCGGTCACGACCAGCCCGCCGCCGTCGTCGCGGTCAAGCAGATGATGGCCTCAGGAGAGCCAGAAATCCTTCATTTCCGCTCACTTTGCCCGAGGCTCGTAAGATTGACGGTTTCGCCCGGGTCCTCCTCGCCTTCCACTTCCAGGAAATTGAAGGCGCGCATCGGCTTGCGCTCGCCACGCGGGCGCAGCGTGCGAAACGCCTCGCGGATTGCGCCGTCCTCGACCGCACGGTGCACGGCGATCAAGATGTCGCACGGATGGTCGCAGAGCGAGGCGGCGAAGGCGACCTCCTGTTCCGCCGCGGTGCGCGCTTCGTCAAGATTTGGCGCGCCGAGCCGCGCCACGAAATTCTGCGCCAGCAGATCGACCACGGCGCTGCGATCGTCCTCGCCGGCGTCGACGATTTGCACGAGCGTCGACCAGCCGAGCGAGGTCACGCCGAGAAATCCGCTGCGGAACGCCGCGCGCGCCTTGCCCGCAAGCGTTGCAGGATCGCACTCCCAGAACATGAAGGCGCCGGAGACCGCCCATTCGCCCGGCTCGGCGGCATGCTCGAACACGAAAGTGTCCGATGGGTCGAGGCGGATGGTGCGCAACAGCTTCACGCGCGCGGTCCCCCAGTCGCCGGGTCGAGCCAGGACGGCACCGCGAGTGCGCCAACCAGCGGACGCCGCGTTACGTCGCCCGCACCGGCGCCGACGCGCCGCACCAGCAGGTCGCCATTGTCGTCGATATCGCGGCGCATACCTTTTTCCGGAGTCATGCGGGCCAAGTAATTCTTTGCCACTTCGGCGAATCCGTTCGCTTCCCAAGCGTCGAGTGCGACCATCAGATGCCTGGCAAAGCTTTCCACCAGCCGGCCGGACCCGAGATCGTCGAAGCCTTCGTCCTCGAGGGCCGACGACAGCGGCCGTAGCCCCGGCTCATCGTCGCCCATGGCAACCGTGCGGATGGTGGCGCCGAACACCAGCCATTGCGGCGGTTCATTTTCGTCGGCGTCCTGGGGCCAGGCGAGGCGCGCGCCGCCCACGAGCCCATTGTCGACCCGGATCGCATCGGGCCATTCGAAATCGATCGGCTTTTCCGGCGGCGCGTGCACTGCGAGAGCGTCTGCGAGCGCCGTCAGCCCGGCATAGATGGCCCGGCGCGCGGTCCGCAGCGGCTCGTCCGGCTCCAGCACCACGGCGAACTCGACAAGATCGAAACGTCCGACCCAGACCAGCGTGCCGGCGCCTTCGTCCCCGGCGATGCGGGTGGCGTGGGCAAAGGCGTCGCCTACCTCGCGTAACGTCACCAGCCGAAACGGCGGCGGCAGATCGAGCGCGGGCGCAGCGGACCCGCGGCTCCGGCTCCGGCTCTCGATCGGCATGGGTCCTCCCGGACTGGCGATTTTGGCTCGATGCCATTATAACCGGTTGTGCGCGGTAGCCAGCCATCCCCTGGAAGGGGATCGTTAATCGACGTGTTTTCGACGCGATTGTCGGCCATAGGCAGACGATCCAAACGGCACCGTATCAGCGACGAAGCCCGGGATGGGTGAATGCGGGATGCCCGCACTCGTGGGCATGAGAGACAAGAACCGACGGCTGAAATACTGGGAGAGCCTGTGGCGGATCGCCCGCGCGAAATCCTGATCTGTTCGTGTGAAGACACGATGCCGCTCGACGCCGAGGCCGTGCGCCGAGGCTGCCGTGGAAGTCAGGTCACGACCGCCCGCCAGCTCTGTCGCGCCGAGCTCGACCGCTTCCGCAAGGCGGCGGCGTCTGGCGAGCCGATCACCGTCGGCTGCACCCAGGAAGCGCCGCTGTTCTCCGAACTCGAAGATGACACCGGCAATGCCGACATTCTTTATGTGAACATCCGCGAGGCGGCGGGATGGTCGGCGGATGCGGCGCAAGCCGGTCCCAAGATGGCGGCGCTGCTCGCGGCGGCGGGCGAGCCGAGGCCTGCGGTGCCGTTCGTCAGTCTCATCAGCGAGGGCGTGCTCCTGATCTATGGCCGCGACGAGCAGGCGATCGAAGCCGCCGCCTTGCTCAAGGACCATCTCGACGTCACGGTTCTGCTCAAGCCGCCCGCCGATATCGCGCCCCCGCGCGTCACCGATGTGCCGGTGGTGAGGGGCACGCTGCGCTCGGCCAAGGGTCATCTCGGCGCCTTCGAACTGATCGTGGACGATTATGCGCAGCCGGCGCCTTCGTCGCGCGGCGCGCTCAGCTTCGGCGCTTCGAAGAACGGAGCGGTATCGCGCTGCGATATCATGCTCGACATCTCCGGCGGTGCGCCGCTGTTTACGGCGTCCGATCTACGCGACGGCTATCTGCGCGCCGATCCGGGCGATCCCGCCGCGGTGCTCAAGGCTGTGCTGAAGGCGCGCGAGCTGGTCGGCACTTTCGACAAGCCGCGCTACATTACATTTACCGAAGACCTCTGCGCTCATTCCCGCTCCCGCATCGTCGGCTGCAACCGCTGCCTCGATCTCTGCCCGACCGGCGCGATCGCGCCGAATGGCGATCATGTCGCCATCGACGCGCATATCTGCGCCGGCTGCGGCCAATGCGCCGCCGTTTGTCCGACCGGCGCCGCCTCCTATGCGCTGCCGCCGGCTGACGCATTGATGCGCAAGCTGCGCACGCTGCTCTTGGCCTATCGCGAAGCCGGCGGAGCGCAGCCGATCGTGCTCATTCACGACGATCCGCACGGCGCCCCCTTGATCGACGCGCTGGCGCGGTTCGGAGACGGGCTGCCGGCGAATGTGTTGCCGCTTCCGGTGAACGAGGTCACGCAGGTGGGTCTGGAAACCATCGCCGCCGCCTTCGCCTATGGCGCTTGCCAGGTGCGGCTTCTCTTGCGCGCCAAGCCGCGCCATGACGTGACCGGCTTGATCAGGACGCTGGCGCTCGCCGAGCCGATCCTGTCCGGGTTGGGTTTTGGTAGCGGCAGGATCACAACTATCGAGACCGACGATCCGGATGCCCTTGGGCAAAGCTTACGCGCCATCGCGGCGGCCGATGCTGCGCCGCGACCGGCCAGCTTCCAGCCTGTCGGCGCCAAGCGCGACGTGATGCGGCTTGCGCTGCGCGAGCTGCAACGGGCGGCGCCGGCTCCGGTCGACGTGGTGCCGCTGCCGGTGGGCGCGCCGTTTGGCGCCATCGAGGTCAATGTCGAAGGCTGCACGCTCTGTCTTGCCTGCGTCTCCGCCTGTCCGACCGGAGCGCTGAGTGACGATCCGGAGCGGCCGACCCTGCGCTTTTCGGAAGATGCCTGCGTGCAATGCGGGCTGTGCCAGGCGACCTGCCCGGAAAAGGTGATCACGCTCAAGCCGCAACTCGACTTCCGCGCCGCCACTGCGTCGGCGCGGGTGCTGAAGCAGGAGGAGCCGTTCCTCTGCATCCGTTGCAGCAAGCCGTTCGGCGTGAAGAGCTCGATCGAGCGCGTCACCGCCAAGCTCGAAGGCAAGCATTGGATGTTCAAGGGCCAGGCCAACCGCCTCGAAATCCTCAAGATGTGCGAGGATTGCCGGGTGGGCGCGGTGACCGAGGCGGACTTCGATCCGTATGGCGCCCCGGCGCGTCCGGCGGTGCG
>JBKKAF010000081.1:0-11414 GCA_046714775.1 Xanthobacteraceae bacterium
GTTCCCCATTGCTTGCGGCCGGGTCGGGAGGGAACTTCTGAACCAAAGCCACACGAGCAACGCTATGATTGCTAGTGTCCCTTTGAATCCGAAGTTCGCAAGAGGGCTCGCAGCACGGTTGTGCGAACTTCGGATTCGGGACACTCGTGTGGCGGTTCAGAAGTTCCCCATTCATTGCGGCCGGGTCGGGAGGGAACTTCTGAACCAAAGCCACACGAGCAACGCTATGATTGCTAGTGTCCCTTTGAATCCGAAGTTCGCAAGAGTGCTTGCGGCAAGTTCGTGCGAACTTCGGATTCGGGACACTAGCGGAGCTGGAACAGTCGCATGAAGGCGATCGTGATTCACGAATTCGGCCCGCCCGATGTCCTCAAATACGAGACCATGCCCGACCCGCAACCGCGCGCGGGTGAAATCCGCATCGCGGTTCATGCCGCGACCGTGAACCGCGTGCTCGACGTCAGCCTGCGCGCCGGCCGCGAAGGCCATCGTTCGCCCGTGCTTCCGCTCATTCCGGGCGTCGATTGCGCCGGCATCGTGAACGCGGTCGGAGCGGGCGTCACGCGCTGGAAGGCCGGCGACCGCGTCGCCGCCGCCGGAGTCATGCCGCTCGAACCCACTGGCGAGGATTGCACCGGCTATTCCGGTCCGACCGGCATGATGGGTGTCAAACGGCCCGGCGGCTTTGCCGAGCTGGTCGCCGTCCCGGCTTGCGCTGCGGTGGCCATCCCGGAAGCGCTCGGATTCCACGACGCCGCGGTGATCATGCGTCATGTGCCGATGGCCTGGAATCTGTTGTTCAACGCTGCGAAGTTGCAAAGCGGCGAGACCATTCTGGTGATGGGCGCCGGCGGCAATCTCGGCTCCACCGGCATCCAGATCGCCAAGAACGTGATCGGCGCCACAGTGATCGCGGTCGCCGGATCCGGCGATCGCGCCAATGCCGGGCTCGCGCTCGGCGCCGACCATGCGGTCAATTACAACACGCAGAACATCTACGACGAGGTGATGCGGCTCACCGGCGGCAAGGGCGTCGACGTACTCTACGACAACATCGCCAATCCGAAAGTGCTGCCGCTGGCCTTCCGCACGCTCGGCATGGATGGGCGGCTGGTCACCGCCGGGGCACATGGCGGGCCGAACGTGACCATCGACTTCGCCCACCTCTATCACCGCAAGATCACCATCAAGGGCCGCACCGGGCACAAGGAATCCGACATTCCGAAATGCTTCGCCGCCGCCGCGGCGGGGAAAGTCAAAGCCCGGATCGAAAAGATACTGCCGCTGTCGCAGGCGGCCGAGGCGCATCGCCTGATCGAGTCCGGCCAGGGCGTCGGCAAGATCGTGCTCGACCCGACCTTGGACCGGGCTGCGGCATGAGCCGCCGGAAGGAGCGCACCCTATGAGCGGCCTCAACCGCCATTCGGACGGCAAGCCCACGCTGCGCGAGCAGTGCTATGTCTGCATGATGGCGCTCACCGATGCGCCGCCGCCCGACGAAGCACAGCGCGCCGAAATCCACGCCAAGCATCTCGATTTTCTGCTCGACCTGGAGCGGCGCGGCATCCTGTTCGCCGCCGGGCCGTTCATTGATGAGAACGGCGTGCGGCAGGGTGGCGGCATGCTGATCATCCGCGCCAACACGCGCGCGGAGGCCGAGCAGATCGCGTTTGCGGAGCCCTACACCATGGCCGGCATGCGGGCGATGACGGTCCTGCCCTGGCAGCGCAACGAAGGCACGCTACAGCTGCGGATACGTTTCGCCGACGGCGTCGCCGAGATCGACAACCGCACCTATGCGCTGACCGTCCCGGACTAGCGCCCGTAGCTTCTTACGTGAGCATGATCTTTTCCGAAAACCGGTTCCCACCCCGGATCAAGTCCGGGGCAGGCTTTTTCGGGATCATGCTCTACGAGTGGATCGGCTCGTAGGTCGGGATTTCGTTGGTCTGATAACCGGGGATCACCCGCTCGGAACCGTAGCCCCAATAATTCCGCAGCGTCTCGGGCCCGTGCATCTTGGGATAGAGCGGAAATTCCTGGTGCCAGGGACGCGGATCGAAATAGCCGAGCGACTCATCCTTCATCTGATCCATTTCGGTGAAAATCTCTACCCGCACCAGATCGGCGTTGCGATGATAGGTCGCAACATTGTGGCCGATTACATGGCGGCCCGGTCCCCACACCAGGTGGATCTTGTTGTGGGCGAGGGAATCGACCGCCTTGTGAATCTGCGACCAGTCCAGCACCTCGAAGGCGATGTGATGAAGCTGCGGCTTCTCGTCGACAATGAAATTGAGCGTGTGGTGATCGGTGTTGCAGCGCATGAACACGAAATAGTCGCCGCGCCAGTCCGACACCCGGAAGCCCAGAACGTCGCAATAGAACTTGACCACTTTCTGCACGTCGAGCACGCGATAGGCGACATGGCCGAGCTTCAGGATGTTGAAATGGCTCGGCGTGTCGTCGCGCGGCGCGAATTTGTATTCGGCATAGAGATCGACCGGCGTGCCCTTGGGATCGTCGAAGGTCACTGCCTCGGCCACGCCCGGAGAAATGCCCCTGCGGCGCTCGCATTTGATGCCGTGCTTTTGCAGCTGCTTTACGACATCGCCGAGATCGCTGCCGGGCGCGATCTGGAACGACAGCCGCTTCAACGCGCCGGGCTCGCCGCGCACCAGCTCGATCGCCTCCAGTCCCTGCTTGCTGGCGAGAAACGCCCGGTCCTTGCTGCGCTCGATGATGCTGAAACCGAGAACGCGGCCGTAATAGTCGACCTGCCGGTCGATGTCCGGCGTCGCCAGCGTGGCGTGGCCCAGTCGCCTGACTTGAATCATGAAAGCCTCCTCGTTTTGCAGCGTGATTTCCAGTGTCCCTTTGAATCCGAAGTTCGCAAGAGTGCTCGCCGCAAATGCTTGCGAACTTCGGATTCGGGACACTAGCTACCCCCCGGCCTGATGCGCCCTGACCTTTATCTCCAGCGTGCCGATCGGATCGCAGGTTGCCTTGATCACGTCGCCCGGCTTGACCGGCCCGACGCCTTCCGGCGTGCCGGTGTAATAAACGTCGCCCGGATAGAGCGTATAGAACGACGACGCGAATTCGATCAGCCGTCCGATATCATAGATCAGGTCCGTGGTGTGCGCGGTCTGGCGCAATTCGCCGTTCACGGTCAGCGTCGCCATGACATCGTCCGGATTTGCGATCTCGTCGGCGGTCACCATCCACGGCCCAAGCGCGGCATAGCCGTCGACCGACTTGCGGAAGCTGCGGTCCTCGGGACCGCGCACCGTCATGTCGAGGCCGAGTGTGTAACCGGCGATATAATCCTTGGCCTTGTCGCGCGGAATGTCGCTGCCTTGCTTGCCGATGATCAGCACGAGCTCGAGCTCATGCTCGTTGAGCCGGTCGGGAAACCGCATCGGAATGCCTTCCGACGGGCCGACGATGGCCGAATTGGCTTTGAGGAAAATGCCGGCCGTGGCGATCTTCGGTGAAAAGCCCGGCGCGTTGGTGGGAATGTCCTTGCGTGTCGCCATTTCCGCGATGTGCTTGCCGTAATTGACGGGCGCCGCCATGGTCTTGGTCGGGCGCGCGACCGGCGACAGCAATTTGACCTGCGAAACCGGTTTGCCCGGCGCCTTCGCCGCCATGTCCTCGATGCGCCGGCGCCAAGCCGGCAGTGCCGCGATCACCGCGTCGCCTTTCATGTCGTAGCGGGCGCTTTTTCTGATCTCGTCCTGCGCCGCGGTCACGTCATGGACCTGGTCGCCGATCACCACCCCCAAGCGGTCTTCGTCAAAACGGCAAATCTTCATATTTTTCCTCTCCGTAGGTGTCCGCTCCTGTCATGCCTCCAGATCCGACAGGGTGCAAGATCACCCATCGGCGGCGCGCGGCGTAGCGCCCCTCCCTGATTGGCCTCGCTTGACAAGAGCGGGTGGCAGAGGTAGCTGAGAGCGAACGTTCATTCTCTTTTACCGCATCGCAATATCAAGGGCATTCATGCGCCGCGCCAACGCCCAGCTTCAGTCCGACCGCCGCACCGAGATTCTCGACGCCGCCCAGCGCTGTTTTGCCCGCTCCGGCTTCCACCAGGCCTCCATGCAGGACATCTGCGGCGAAGCCGGCATGAGCCCGGGCAATCTCTACCGCTACTTCCACTCCAAGGAGGAGATCATCGCCGGCATCTGCGAGCGCAATCGCGCGGAAGCCGCCGAAAGTTTTCGCGCCGTCGATGAGACGCCGGATTTCTTCGAAGGCCTGGCCGCTCTGGCGCGCCATCATCTGGTCGACCAACCGGAGGAAGAAGCCGCGTTGTGCGCCGAGATCATGGCCGAGAGCCGCCGCAATCCGGAAATCGCCCGGCTGCACCACGAGATCGAGCATGACGTGAAGGCGCGGCTGGTCGACATGCTGCGGCGCGCCGCCGAGCGCGGTGAGATTTCCCGCGAGGTCGAGTTGGAGAGCGCCGCAACCATGCTGATGGTGCTGGCCGACGGCATGTCGTGGCGGCGCGCCTCCGATCCCTCGTTCAATGCGGAGGCCGTGCTGCCGCATGTCCTGCATATGGTTCACTGCATGCTGGTCAGACCGCACACCGACGGCAACACCGGCAAGAAAGGTGGCGCGCGATGAAAGCAGCCCGCATCACCGCTCTCGGTCTGGTCGCCGCCGCAGTGCTCTGGATCGCGTCGGGCTATCTGCTGCCGCATGAGAGCGCCCAAACCCGCGCCGCCCCGCGCGCCGGTGAAGGCGAAGCCAAGAAGCCGTTCCGGGTCTCGGTCATCGCCGCCAATGTGGTTTCGCATGCCCGCAAGCTCAATTTGTCGGGCCGCACCGAGGCCGACCGGCGGGTCACGGTCACCGCGCGCACCGGCGGCGTGCTGACCGAACTTCGGGTGCGGCGCGGCAGCCTGGTCAAGGCGGGGGACGTGATCGCCGTGTTGTCCGACGATGCCCGCGAAGCCCAGGTGGCGCATGCCCGGGCGCTGGTGACACAGCGCGAGACCGAGCTCGAAGCCAAACGCCGGCTGATCGCGAGCGGCGCCATGCCCAAGCTCGATCTGGTCAATCTGGAATCTCAATTGAAGGCCGCGCAGGCGTCGCTGGCCGCCGCCGAAACCGAGCGCGACCGTGGCGTCATCACCGCGCCCTGGGCGGGGGTGGTGACCGGGGTGCCGGTCGAGGTGGGCCAGGCGGCATTTTCCATGGCCGGGCGGGAGATCGCCAATCTGGTCGCGCTTGATCCGATGCTGGCAGTGGTCGAAGTGTCCGAGCGCAAGCTATCCGGGCTCAAGGTCGGCGACATGGCCGAGGTCCGCCTCACCACCGGTGAAAAAGCGCAGGGCCGCGTCCGCTATGTCTCCAAATCCGCCAGCCAGACCACCCGCACCTACCGGGTCGAAGTCGAAATGAAGAATCCGGACGGCCTCATTCCGGATGGCATCACCGTGGAAGTCTCGGTGCCGCTGTCGCCACTACAGGCCGCGCGCATGCCACGTTCGGCGCTGACATTTTCTTCAGGCGGCGAGCTTGGGGTGCGAACCGTCGGCGAGGACGGACTGGTCGGCTTTACCGCGGTCACCCTCGTGGAAGACGAGCAGACCCATATCTGGCTCGCCGGCATTGCCGACGGCACCCGCGTGATCGTGCAGGGCCAGGATTTCGTGCGCGAAGGCCAGCGGGTCGAGGCGGTCGAAGCGACCGCTATCTCGGCCAAGTAAAATCGATAAAAATCGGGGCGTAAAAGATGGGCAGGTTCATTGATTACGCTATCAGCCACGCGCGGCTGACCATCGCCACCCTGATCTTCCTGTTGGCCGCGGGCATGGTGGCCTATGTCACCATTCCGAAGGAAGCCGAGCCCGACGTCCGCATTCCGATCATCTATGTGCAGCTGTCGCAGCGCGGCATCAGCCCGGAGGATGCCGAGCGGCTGCTGCTGCGGCCGGTGGAAACGCAGCTCAAGTCGGTCGGCAACGTTAAGGAAATGCGCTCGACCGCATTCGAGGGCGGCGGCTTCGTGCTGCTCGAATTCGAGGCCGGATTCGATTCCAAGTCGGCGCTCGCCGACGTGCGCGCCAAGGTCGATCAGTCCAAGCACGACCTGCCGAAGGACGTCGATGAGCCGCAGGTGCTCGAGGTCAATCTGTCGCTCTTTCCGGTGCTGGTGGTGGCGTTGTCGGGCGACGTGCCCGAACGCACGCTGCTGCGCGTCGCCCGCTCTGCCAAGAACGCCATCGAGCAGTTGCCGGGAGTGCTGGCCGCCGAGCTGCGTGGTTCGCGCGACGAGGCGGTGGAGATCATCATCGATCCGACGCTGATGAAGAGCTACGGGCTCTCGCTCGATCAGCTCGGGCAGATCACTCAGTCGTTCAACACGCTGATCGCCGCCGGCGCGCTGGAAGGCCAGACCGGACGCTTTGCCGTCAAGGTCCCTTCCCTGTTTGAAAAGCCGCAGGACATTCTCAAGGTCCCGGTGATCGCCTCGCCGGATGCCGCGGTGACGCTGGCCGACATCGCGCAGATCAGGCCGACCTTCAAGGACGCCACCTCGGTGACCCGGGTCAACGGCCAGCCGGCCATGACCATCGAGGTGTCGAAGCGCACCGGCGCCAATCTCATCGAGACGGTGGACGGCGTGAAGGCCACCATCGACGCGCTCAGGAAAACCTGGCCTGGCGCCGTCAGCATCACCTTCACCCAGGACAAGTCCAAGGTCATCCGGCAGATGCTGGGCGACCTGCAGAACTCGGTGGCGACCGGCGTGCTGCTGGTGGCGGTGGTGATCCTGTTCGCGCTCGGCTTTCGCGCCTCGCTGTTCATCGGCATCGCCATTCCGGTCTCGTTCCTGACCGGCGTGCTCGGACTGCATCTCGCCGGACTGACTGTCAACATCGTGGTGCTCTTCTCGCTCATCCTCGCCGTCGGCATGCTGGTCGACGACGCCATCATCGTGTCGGAATATGCCGAACGGCGGATGGCCGAAGGGATGGGCTCGAAAGAGGCCTATTCGCTGGCCGCCAAGCGCATGGCCGGCCCGGTGATCGCGGCGACCGCCACCCGGATCGCCGCCTTCTCGCCGCTGCTGTTCTGGCCGGGCGTGGTCGGCCAGTTCATGAAGTACCTGCCGATCACGCTGATCGCCACGTTGTCCGCCTCGCTTGCGGTGGCTTTGTTCTTCACGCCGACATTAGGGGCGCTGCTTGGCCGGGCGGCGCGCGCCGACGGGCCCGGTTCAGGGCGAGTGTCCGGCCCGCGCACTATAAAGTGGCCGCGCTGGCCGCTCGCTTCGCTCGCCAGCGCGGCGCGCGCCGACGAGCCCGGTTCAGGGAGAGTGTCCGGCGCGCGCACTATAAAGTGGCCGCGCTGGTCGCTCGCTTCGCTCGCCAGCGCGGCGCCGGTGCCGCATGACGAGCGGGTCAAGGATCGCGGCCCCTATATGCGGACCGTCCGGCTGGCGCTGCGCCATCCGGGTTCGACGCTGGCGCTGGCGGCATTCCTGCTGGTAGCGGTGCAGGTCGCCTATGGCAAGTTCGGCCGCGGCGTCGAATTCTTCCCCAATGTGGAGCCCGATTTCGGCCAGGTCATCGTGCACGGGCGCGGCAATCTCTCGCTCGACGAGAAGGCGAAGATCGTCGGCGATATCGAACAGCGCGTGCTGACGTTCGACAGTCTCCAGACCGTCTATACGCGGGTCGGAGAGCAGCCGCGTGGCATGAGCGAACTCTCTGAAGACACCATCGGCGTCATCCATTTCGAGTTCGCCGACTGGCAGACGCGTACGCCGGCCCATGCCATCATGGAAGCGATCCGCACCAAGACCGCGGATATCCCAGGCGTGCTGATCGAGGTGACGGCGCCGCGCGCCGGCCCGCCCACCGGCAAGCCGATCCAGGTTCAGATCGGCGCGCTCAATCCGGAGATGCTGCCGGCCGCGGCCAAAAAGGTCGCCGCCATCCTGGCGCAGCGCCCGGACCTCCGCGATCTCGATGACGGCCTGCCGCTGCCCGGCATCGACTGGACCATCCAGGTCAACAAGTCGGAGGCCGCCAAATATGGCGCCGGCGTCGGCACCGTCGGCAGCGCCGTGCAGCTTGTCACCAACGGGTTGAAGGCGACCGAGTACCGCCCGGTCGACAGCGACAAGTCGGTCGACATCCTGGTGCGCTTTCCGTCCGACCGGCGCAGCCTCGATCAGATCGACGACCTGCGGGTGCAGACCCCGTCGGGGCACGTGCCGATCGGAAATTTCGTCGAGCGCGTGCCCTCCCCGCGCGTCGGCCACATCAATCGCGTGGCCGGCAACCGCGTGATGACGGTATCCGCCAATGTCGCGGAAGGCGTGCAGACGGCGAACGTGCAGGCAGCCATCGCCCAGGAATTGCGCAATGCCGATCTCGGTCCCGGCGTCCTCTGGCGGCTGAAAGGCGAGGACGAGGAGCGCGCCAAAGCGTCGGCATTCCTGTTGCAGGCGTTCGGCACCGCGATCTTCCTGATCTTCGCCATCCTGCTGGCGCAGTTCAACAAGCTCGCTTCGGTCATGCTGGTGCTCACCGCCGTGGTGCTGTCGACCATCGGCGTGCTGCTCGGCCTGTTGATCATGGGCCAGCCGTTCGGCGTGGTGATGACCGGCATCGGCGTGATCGCCAATGCGGGCGTGATCGTGAACAACAATATCGTGCTGATCGACACCTATGACCGGCTGCGGCGCGAGGGCAAGCAAGCCTATGACGCGATCATCGAAACCTGCCGCGAGCGCGCGCGTCCGGTGGTGCTCACCGCGATGACCGCAATTCTCGGCGTGCTGCCGATCGCGTTCGGCATGAACATCGAGTTCCTGTCGCGTGACATCACCGTCGGAGCCCCGGCCACGCAATGGTGGATCAATCTGTCGACCGCCATTGTGTTCGGCCTTGGCTTCGCCACCGTGCTGACGCTGATCGTGACGCCGGCAGCGCTGATGGCGATGGCCAATTTCAGCGAGCGTCGCGGGGAGTGGCTGGCGAGCCTGCGCGCCCGGGTGCCGGCTTTCGCCGGCACCCGTCGTGAGGAGCCCTCGACTTGAACGCTATTGAATGGCTTCGGCCGCCTTACGGACAATGTCGGGAGGCGTCTGGTAGATCTCGCGCATCAGCACTTCCAGCTGGTCGCCGGAAACCGGATTGATATCGAGGCGCGACTTGCGCGCATCGGCCAGGAAGTCCGGATCGTGCATGGTGTCCATGAACGCTTTTTGCAGAGCCTGCGTCCGATCGGCCGGGATGCCGGGCGGCCCGAGGAACGGGCGGCCCATGACCTGCCGCGCGAAGAAAAGCTTGAGGATCTGCTTTTGCTCGTCGGTCTTGGTGAGATCCGTGGCCAATGGGACGTCGGGCAGATCTTCGTGTTTCGCCAGCGACAGCTGCACGAGCAGGCTGATCTTCTTTTCCGCGACCCAGGTCGGGCGCGTCGCTTTGAGGCTTGACCAGGACCAGCCACAGCGCCCTTGTACCTCGCCGCGCTCCATGGCGACCGTGACGTCGTTGCCGCCGCCATAGCCGGTTACGATTTTCAATTTGGCGCCAAGCACGGAATTGAGCAATTTGGCGAACTGGACGGTGTCATCGCTTGCACCAGTTCCGCCGACCGACATTTCCTTCTCAAGCACGTCTTCGAATTTGGCGATGCCGGTTGCGCTCCAGGCGGCGCAAACGCTCACCTCGTTGTTTGCGCTGCCGATCCAGACGAACTTGGTGCCATCGAATTGTGCTCCCCTGACGCCCAGCAGCGGATCCAATGCCGTGCCGCGGCCGATCGTACCGAATACCGAGCCGTCTTTGGGCGCCGATTTGTAGAGCCAGTTTGCAAGGGTGAGGCTTGCGGCGCCGTCCATGTTCTTCGCAACAACGGTCGGGTTGCCTGGAATGTGCTTGCCGATGTGTCGCGCCAATAGCCGGCCATAGAGATCGTAGCCGCCGCCGGTGCTGTAGCCGATAAAGAGATCGACCGTCTTGTCTTTGTAGAACTCAGCGGGCGTTTGTGCATATGCGGTCGCGGTGAGAAGCGCGGCGAGCATAGGTGCGGCGAAAATACGGGCTGCGGCCTTGGCCATCGATGTCATCACCTTCGGTTTTCAGGGCTTCGCGGCGGCCGCGGGATAGTGCGCGTCTCCCGCGCTCAGCGCTCTGTAGGTCGAGCGCGAGCGTGCGCCCGCGTGGATGTCGGAAGCAAGCAAGACCGGGGAAAACGCTTAACTTCGGATAAATCGAGCCGCGCCAATTCTCAGGGTGATCGGCATGATTCGAAAGTCCTAATCGCCTGCGTTCAGCCGGCGCGGACCTTTGCCAGGAAGGTGTCGGCTTCGACTTTGAGTTTTTTTCCTTGGTCGGCCAGCGCCCGCGCGGCCGACAGCACCTGAATGGACGCCGAGCCGGTATCGCTCGCTCCGCGGCTGACGTCGTAGATGTTAGTGACCACCTGCGTGGTGGCCTGCGCGGCGCGGTGCACGTTGCGGGCAATCTCCTGCGTGGCCCTGCCCTGCTCGTCGACGGCTGCCGCCATCGCAGCAGCGATCTCGGACACGTTTTGGATGGTGGCGGCAATTTCCTTGATGGCAGATACGGATTCTTGCGTGGCGTTCTGGATGCCAGTGATTTGGCCGCCGATCTCCTCGGTGGCCTTTGCGGTTTGATTGGCGAGGCTCTTGACTTCGGAAGCAACGACGGCAAAGCCGCGGCCCGCTTCACCCGCCCGCGCCGCTTCGATGGTGGCGTTGAGCGCCAGCAGATTGGTCTGTTCGGCTATATCCGTGATCAGCTTTACCACGTCGCTGATGCGGCCCGCCGCGTGCGACAGCTGACTGATTTGTGCATCGGTCTGCGCAGCCTGCCGCACCGCGTCGCTGGTAATCTGGTTTGAATGCTGCATTTGCCGTCCCATTTCGCCGACGGAGGCAGCCAGTTCGTCGGAAGCGGTAGCCACCGATTGTACGTTCGCCGAGGTGTTTTCGGCGGCGGTGGAAACGATGCCGGAGAGCTGGTGGGTGGTCTCGGCAGTTTTCGTGAGCGCGGTCGCGGTCGTTTCGAGATCGGACGTAGCGATTGACACCGTGTCGACAATGGTGCCGATAGCAGCCTGAAAGTCATCGGCAAATTTGTGCATTTCCCGCTTCCGCTCGGCCACGACGCGCGCTTCGCTTTCCCTCTGCTCGGCCTCAAGCTGTTCCATACGCAAAAGATTTTCTTTGAACGTCTGTGCTGCGCGCGCGGCGCTTCCCACCTCGTCGTGGCGCTCCGCGTAAGGAATATGAACGGACTTGTCGCCGCGGGCCAGCTGGGTCAACACTTCGCCGATGTGCTGGATCGGCCGGCCAACTCCGAATATGGAGAATACCGCCGATCCGACCAGCGCCAGAATGGCGACGCCACCGG
>JBKKAF010000082.1:0-12730 GCA_046714775.1 Xanthobacteraceae bacterium
TTAAATCCAATCCGGCCTCTATCAACGCGGGAGTAACCTCAGTCTAAGCTCGTGGGTATTCGCCCTCGACACGGCCGCAGGCCTGACTGCAATCGCCCACATTTAGTACCTCGGGGCACAAACCACGTGACCTGAAAAGTCACAAAGATTCCAGTTCCGGCACCATTTGCGCGCTCAGGCGTTTAGTTCCCGGGCTCCTGCCGGTAGTCGTTCAAGTGCTTCATTCAGCGAGCTTTATTTGTGATTCTGCAGCCCGAAAAAAACGTCTGGCGGATTGAAAAGGCCGGGCGCGTCGCGGTCCTCTCCGACGCGCAATATTTCGGCGCGTTGCGCGCGGCGCTCTTAAAGGCGCAGTCGACCGTCTTCATCGTCGGCTGGGACCTCGACAGCCGCACCCGCCTGGTCGGGGAAAGCGGCAAGGCCGACGACGGCTTTCCCGAGGGCCTGATCGATTTTCTCAGCGCATTGGCGGAGCGGCGTCCGAAGCTCGTCATCCACATCCTGGTGTGGGACTATTCGGTTCTGTACACGCTTGAGCGCGAACTGTTTCCGCTGCTTTCGCTGCACTGGCGCACGCCCGATCGCCTTCGCTATTGCCTCGACGACGATCTGCCGCTCGGCGCTGCGCATCACCAGAAGGTCGTGACGGTGGACGACGCGGTGGCCTTCAGCGGCGGCCTCGACCTGACCATCCGGCGCTGGGACAGCTGCGATCATCGATTCAAGAACGAGTGCCGCGTCGATCCCGCCGGCGAGCCCTACTTTCCGTTTCATGACGTGCAGGCGGTGGTCGACGGCGAGGCCGCCCGCGCCCTCGCCGAACTGGCGCGCACGCGTTGGGAGCGCGGCGCCTGCAACCGTCCGCCGCCGATGGCGCCCCCGGCCGACCGCTGGCCCGACGGCGTGCAGCCCGATCTCACCGATATCGATGTCGGCATCGCGCGCACCTATCCCGCCGTCGACGAGGATCCGGAAATCCGCGAGGTCGAGGCGCTGTTCTTCGATTCCATCGATCGCGCCGAACACTGCATTTATATCGAGAACCAGTATTTCACCATCAGGCCCCTCGCCGATCGCCTGGCGCAGCGCATGCGTGAAGTGCCCGCGCTCGAAGTGGTGCTGATCGCGCCGATGACCGCCCATTCCTGGCTGGAAGAGAAAACCATGCAGGCCGGGCTGGTGCGTTGCATGCGCCTGCTGGCCGACGCCGGGGTGAGCGAGCGCGTGGCACTGCTTTATCCCGAAGTGAGCGACGGCGCGGAGACGGTCGACACCATGGTTCATTCCAAGGTGACGATCGTCGACGATGTCTTGCTGCGGATCGGGTCGGCCAATCTGAACAACCGTTCTTTCGGGCTCGATACCGAATGCGATCTTGCCTTCGAGGCGCGGACGCCGGAGCACCGCAAGTCGATCGCTGCCATCCGCGACCGCATGCTAGGGCATTTCTGCGGGGTGGGAGCCGACGAGGTCGCGGCCTCGGTGGCGCGCACCGGCTCGTTCATCGCAACCGCCAAGGAACTGACGGATGGGTGCCACCGTCTCAAGCCGGTCGATCTCCCCGAGCAGGACCTCGACGAGCTGACGACGCTGGAAGGCATCGGCGATCCGGAACGGCCGATCGAGCCGCCGGCCTTTGTGCAGAGCTTTGTCGGCGAACGCCCGCGCGCACGGCGGCTGCGCCGTTTCACAAAGGTGATCGCGGTCGGATTGATCGCCGTTTTCCTCCTGCTGTCCTGGCGCTTCACGCCGCTCGCCGGGCTGGCGGACCCGGACACGATCCGGGCATGGCTGGCCGCCATCGCGGAAAACCGCGCGGCGCCGCTGATCGTGATCGCAGCCTTCGTGATCGGCGGTCTGGTGGTGTTTCCGGTCCTGCTGCTGATCGCGGGCACCGCCGCGACCTTCGGGCCGGTGCTGGGATTCGCTTATGCGGCCGCCGGCGCCATGGCGAGCGCCATCGTCACCTATGGGCTGGGCCACATGCTGGGCCGCCGCGCCTTGGAAGGCGTGGTGGGGCCGCGGCTCAACCGGGTCCGCCGCAGCATCGCCCGCCGCGGCGTGCTCGCCGTCGCGGTGGTGCGCATGGTGCCGATCGCGCCGTTCACGCTGGTCAACCTGGTGGCCGGGGCCAGCAAGATCCCGCTCACCGATTATATCTTCGGCACCATGATCGGCATGGCGCCAGGAATCATTTTAATGTCTGCGCTCGGCTATCAGATCTACGGCCTCATCACCGAGCCGACGCTCGCCAACGTGATGATGTTCATCGCCGCGGTGCTCGCCTGGATCGGGGTGACGGTTGGGGTGCAGGCGCTGCTGGTCCGCTGGCGTAGCGCGAAGAGCTGACCATGCGCTCCCCCACCGGCATCCGGGTGATGACCTGGAACATCCATGGCGGCGTCGGCACCGACGGCGCCTATTCGCTCGAGCGCATCACGCAGACCATCGCGCGCCACGATCCCGACGTGGTGGCGCTGCAGGAGGTGGATTCGCGCCGCCGCCAGGCCGGCGAGCCGTCGCCATTCACGGCGTTGCGCGAGGCGGTGGGCGATCATGGCATCGAGGCCAAGTCGATCATTACGGAGGACGGCGATTACGGGCAGATGTTGGTGAGCCGCTGGCCGTTCGGCGCGACCGTGGTGCATGACATCACCCATGGGGAGCGCGAGCCGCGGCGCGCCATCGAGACCGAGGTGCATGCGGGCGTCGGCACCTTTCGGGTGATCGCCGCGCATTTCGGACTGAGCCTGCGCGAACGGCGCAGCCAGGCGAAACGGCTGGTCGCGCTGGCGCAGCGGCATCCCACGACGACTGTGATGCTGGGCGACTTCAACGACTGGTTCTGGCCCGGCTCGCTGCGCGACGTGCTGAGGCACGAATTCCCCGCCCGCACCCGGCACGCCACCTATCCGTCCTGGTGCCCGCTGTTGCGGCTCGACCGCGTCTTCTGCTGGCCGTCGCATACGCTCGTGCGCAGCTTTGTCGATCGCAGCGCCCGCCGCGCCTCCGACCACCTGCCGGTGATTGCGGATATTGTCATCGAATAGCATCTGGCCATACAGATTGAAGCGCTTGCTTCGTTACGCACGGCGTTGCGCTCCCTCTCCAGCCGAACTCGGGTTAAACCCGAGTTCGGAATTTTAATTGGCCGAAGTCGGATAAATCCGACTTCGGCTGGGGAGAGGGTCGGGGTGAGGGGGTTCCAACCTCTCGATAGGCCGTACCCCCTCACCCGCCTCGCCATAGTGCGTCGAAGACGCGCGTGAACGCGCTTATGGCGAGGCGACCTCTCCCCACGGGAGAGGTGAAGTGAAGTCGCGGCCCGCATCGATTCTACGTGGCTGAATCATGCATTAGCGGCTATGGGCGGCCACAACGCGCGCGCCACCGCAAGCGCCGCGGCCATACCGACGAGTTGCGCCAGGATGAACCAAGGCACGCCGGCTATAGCGATCCCGGCATAGCTGTTCGACAGCGCTCGCGCCACGGTCACCGCTGGATTGGCGAACGAGGTCGAGGCCGTGAACCAGTAGGCGGCGGTGATATAAAGGCCGACCGCATAGGGCGTGGCGGCCGGCGTGCGCGCCACGCAGCCAAGAATCGTCAGCAGAAGTCCGAACGTGGCGACGATCTCCGCGAACATCTGGCCATACCCGCTGCGCACCGTAGCCGACATCTGCCAGAGCGGAAGTTCGAACATCCCGTGCGCCGCCCACACGCCCGCGACCGCGCCGGCGAACTGGCAAAGGACGAAAACGCCCGCCACCCGCCAGGCGAGCTCGCCGCGCAACGCAAACGCCAGCGACACCGCCGGATTGAAGTGGGCGCCGGAGATCGGACCGAAGATCAGGATCAGCACCGTCAATATGGCGCCGGTCGGCAAGGTATTGCCAAGCAGCGCCAGCGCGCCGTTTCCGCCCGCCAGCCGTTCGGCCATGATGCCTGAGCCAATCACGGTCGCGAGCAGGAACGCGGTGCCGAGCGCCTCAGCCATGGCGCGCTGGGTGAGCGAGGCCGGAATCATGCGCCGCTCTTTGCTTTGTCGGTCGCGCCTTCGATCCGCCCGATCTCCTTGAGCCTGGCCTCTAGCGTTGCGGCATCGAGCGCGGACAGGGGTAGCGCGGCCAGCAGCGCAATGCGTTTTGCCAGCAGGCGATAGGCCTGGGTGAACGCCTGCGCCATCTCGGCCGGCGAGCCTTGCACCGCCGCCGGATCGGCAATGCCCCAATGCGCGGTCACCGGCTTGCCCGGCCAGATCGGGCAGGCTTCGCCGGCGGCGCTGTCGCAGACGGTGATGATCACGTCGAGCGCGGGGGCATCGCCTTGCGCGAACTCGCTCCACGGCTTGGAGCGCAGGCCGGAGGTGTCGTAGTCGAACTGGCGCAGCAGCGCGACGGCTTGCGGGTTCACATCGCCTTTCGGCTGACTGCCGGCGCTGAAAGCGCGGAACCTGCCCTGCCCCAGCCGGTTCAGGATCGCCTCGGCCAGGATCGAGCGCGCCGAATTGCCGGTGCAGAGAAACAGCACATTGAGCGGTTGCTCAGCCACGGTCCGCTCCGAGCTTGCGCTGCACCCGCTCGTCAAAGCGCGCCACGTTTACGACCACGCGCTTGTGCATGCCGTCGCCGACGCGCTCCTTTTCGTCGAAGGCCTCGACCCGGAATGTCATTGTCCGTCCTTCGATCCCGACCAGCGCGGCGGTGGCGCGCAACCGCATTCCGGTCGGCGTGGCGGCATAGTGACCGACGTCGAGATGGATGCCCAGGCTTTGATGACCGTCCGGCAACAGCCGCTCCACCGCATCGAGCGCGGCACCTTCCATCACATTGATCATTACCGGGGTGGCGAGGACATGCACCATGCCGCTGCCGATGCGCGGGGCGGTGTGCTCCGGCCCGACCAGGATTTCCGCCGAACCTTTCAGGCCGATTGTCAGCTGCGCCAGATCGACCATGAGAATCCCCCAAGCCCTGTGTCATACCGCGGCTACCCGCATGCTGCGGCGGGCAAGCGGAAAACCGAGCAGCGCCGCCGTGGCAAAGACCGCGCCCGCGAGGAACGTGCCCTGCGGCCCTACCATATCCCAGAGCGCGCCGGCGATGACGCTTGCTGCCAGCATCGCAATCCCGGTCACCAGATTGAACGCGCCGAAGGCGGTGCCGCGCAGCTCGGCCGGTGCAGTGTCGGCAACCAGCGCGGCCAACAGTCCCTGGGTCAGCCCGAGATGCAGGCCCCACAGCACGACGCCGAGCGCGACCATTGCGATCCCCGTTCCGAAAGCCAGCACAAGATCGGCGGCGATCAGCACCGCGAGGCCGGCCGCCAACAGCCCGAAACGGCCGATACGATCCGACAGCGCGCCGGCAGGCCAGGCGGAGATCGCATAGGCCAGGCTCATCAGCACCAGCATGCCCGGCACCAGCGCGAGCGTCAGCCCGACCGACTGGGCGCGCAGCAGCAGGAAGGCTTCGCTGAACCGCGCCAAAGTGAACACGGTGGCGAGCGCCACCACGATCCAGAACGCGCGGCCGAGCCGTTTCAGCGCCGCGCGTGACAACGGCGCGCGCACCGGCTGCAACCCCGCCGGCCGGTCCGGCTCGCGCACCAAGAACACCACCACCGCAAACGCGAGGAATGCCGGCACCACCGCAATCCAGAACACCAGCGTGAAATCGTTGGCGAACAGCAGCATCAGCGCGATCGCCGTGAGCGGCCCGAGAAAGGCGCCGACCGTGTCGAGCGACTGCCGCAACCCGAAGCTCGTGCCGCGAATCCCGGCCGGCGAGAGATCGGCGATCAGCGCGTCGCGCGGGGCGCCGCGGATGCCCTTGCCGATCCGGTCGACAAAGCGCGCCGCGACGAGCCAGCCGACCGTGGGCGCCAGCGGAAACACCGGCTTGGTGACGGCGGCGAGCCCGTAGCCGATCGCGACCAAAAGCTTGCGCCGGCCGAGCCGATCGCTAAGCGCGCCGGAAAAGATCTTCACGATCGAAGCGGTGGCCTCGGCGATGCCCTCGATGATGCCCACGGTCAGCATCGAGGTACCCAGCACGGTGACCAGATAGAGCGGCAGCAGCGCATGGATCATCTCAGAGGAGAGATCCATCAGCAGCGATACGAGCCCGAGCGCCCAAACCCCGGGCGGAATCTCGCGCCAGCGCAGGAATGAAGTTTTCCGCTCACTCATTTGCATGCCGGGCTTGTAGAAAGCGTCGTAGATGCTGCTTCGTCATGCGCGGGCATAGCCCGTCGAAGACGGGCGTAAACGCCCTAGAGCGTGATTGCTTCAGGTTGAATCGCAATCACGCTCTAGCTTATTGTTTGAGCATGATCTTTTCCGAAAACCGGTTCCCACTTTTCGGGATCATGCTCTAGTGACCCGCGCATCCATCGCAAAAAGACGAGTCATTCATGAATGATGGATTGCCGGGTCAAGCCCGGCAATAACGACCATTCGTATTATAGCAAGCCTCTCAATCCATATTCCGCCCGAGGAGCGAAGTGACGAAAGCCGGAATCCACCCGTCAAATCATTTCCAGCGGCCGTTTTCCGGTCGGCGGCGGAAAGGCGCGGTCGAGCGCTGCGAGATCCTTGGTGCTGAGACGGATCTCGAGCGCGCCGCGGTTCTCGCGCACATGCGCCTCGGTCGCCGCCTTCGGGATCGCGATCAGGCCGTCGCGACGGAGCACCCAGGCGAGCGCCACCTGCGCCGGCGTCGCCGCGTGACGCTGCGCGACCTCGCGCACCGCCCGGTCGGCCAGCAAGCAGCCCTGCTCGATCGGAGAATAGGCCATGATCGGGATATTGCGCTCGTGGCACCAGGGCAGCAGGTCCCATTCGATGCCGCGGCGGGTGAGATTGTAGAGCACCTGGTTGGTCGCGACCGCGCGGCCGCCGGGCAGCGCGATCAATTCCTCCATGTCATCGACGTCGAAGTTGCTGACGCCCCAGTAACGGATTTTCTTTGTGTGCATCAGTTGCTCGAACGCTTCCAGCGTGCCTTTCAGCGGCGGCGTGCCGCGCCAGTGCAGCAGATAGAGGTCGATCACGTCGGTGCGCAGCCGCCGCAGGCTGCGTTCGCAGGCCGCAATGGTGCCGGCCCGGGTGGCGTTCTGCGGCAACACCTTGCTGACCAGAAAAACCTCGTCGCGGCGGCCGGCAATGGCGGCGCCGACCAGTTCCTCGGCGCCGCCGTCGGCATACATTTCGGCGGTGTCGATCAGCGTCATGCCGAGCTCGATCCCGAGCCGCAGCGCCGCAATCTCCTGGGCGGCAGGATGGCGGCCTTCGGCCATCATCCAGGTGCCTTGGCCGAGCGCCGGTACCGCTTCCCCGGACGGCAGCTTGGTCGTGCGCACAGAACTCGCGGCCACCATCATTGTCGTCGCACGTTTTACGCCGCCACCCGCGGGCCGGGCGCAAAGCGGCCGTAGAACGTGTCGCCTTTCACCGCCATGTCGGCCAGCAGCTTCGGCGCCTTGAAGCGCGCGCCGTGCTTCGTCTCCAGCCGCTTGCAGCGGTCGACAAAAGCCCGCGTGCCCAGCATGTCGATATAGGACAGCGTGCCGCCGGTGAACGGCGCGAAACCCCAACCCAGGATCGAGCCGACATCGGCCTCGCGCACGTCGGTGACGACGCCCTCCTCGACGCAGCGCGCGGCTTCCAATGCCTGCACCGCCAGCAAGCGCTGCTTCAATTCCTCGACGTCGATGCTGTCGGGATTGAGCTTGCGCTCCTGCAAGTCGGCGAGGCCCGGCCACAGCCGCTTCGGCCCGCCCTGCGGATAGTCATAAAAGCCCTTGCCATTCTTGCGGCCGAGGCGGCCATGCTTCTCGACCAGTTCCTGCAGGAGCTTCTTCTGCCGCGGATCGACCGCCTTGGGGCCGAGATCGGCTTCGGTGGCTTTGAGGATCTTCCAGCCGAGATCGAGCGCCACCTCGTCGTTGAGCGACAACGGGCCGACCGGCATGCCGGCCATGCGCGCCACGTTTTCGATCATCGCCGCCGGCACGCCTTCGGTCAGCATCAGATGGCCTTCGCGCACATAGTTCAGCACGCAGCGATTGGCATAGAAACCGCGCGAGTCGTTGACCACGATCGGGGTCTTGCGGATGGTGCGCACATAGTCGAGCGCGGTGGCGAGCGCGGCATCGCCGGTCTTCTTACCGAGGATGATCTCGACCAGCATCATGCGCTCGACCGGCGAGAAAAAATGAATGCCGATGAAGCGCGCCGGATCGTTGAAATCCTCCGCCAGCGAGGTGATGGGGAGCGTCGAGGTGTTGGAGGCGAAGATCGTGTTGCCGCCGATCGCGGCTTGCGCCTTCCGGATCGCCTCGGCCTTGACCTGCCGGTCTTCGAACACGGCCTCGATCACGAGATCGCAGTCCTTCAGCGCGCCATAGTCGGCGGAAGCGGTGATGCGGGCCAACAGCGCCTCGCGCTCCGCCGAGGTGGCGCGGCCGCGATTGATCTGGTCGCTCATCAGCTTGTGCGACAGCGCCTTGCCCTTGTCGGCCGATTCCTGGTTGCGGTCGATCAGCACCACCTCAATGCCGGCATTGGCGGTGACATAGCCGATACTGGCGCCCATGAAGCCGGCGCCGATGATGCCGACCTTCTTGAGCTTGCTCGCCGGCATGCCGGCCGGCCGCCGCGCGCCTTTGTTCAGCTCCTGCATGGAGACGAACAGCGAGCGGATCATGGCGGCGGCTTCCGGCGAACGCAGGATTTTCGCGAACCAGCGCGACTCCACGCGCAGCGCCAGATCCATCGGCAATTGCAGGCCTTCATAGATCACCTGCATGATGGCGCGCGCGGCCGGATAATTATCGTAGGTCTCGCGCCGGTAGATCGCGTTGGCCGGCGGAAACGTCATCATGCCGGCCTTGGAATAGACCGGCCCCCCGGGCAACCGGAAACCTTCAGTGTCCCACGGCGCCTTGCCCTTGCCGCCGGCCTTGATCCACTCCTTCGCGGTCTTCACCAGGTCGGCGGCCGGCACCACCGCGTCGACGAGCTTCATGCCTTTGGCCTGAGGGAGCCTGATCTGGTCGCCCTTGAGCAGGAATTGCAGCGCATCGCCCGGCGGCATCATGCGGGCGACCCGCTGGGTGCCGCCTGCGCCGGGAAACAGCCCGACCTTGATCTCCGGCAGTCCCACGCGCGCTTTCGGATTGTCGGAGCCGACGCGATAATGGCAGGCGAGGCAAAGCTCGAATCCGCCGCCTAGCGCGGTGCCGTCGATTGCCGCCACCCAGGGCTTGCCGCTCGTTTCCAGCCGCCGATAGAGCAATGACAGCTTACGGCTCTCCTCATAGAGCCGCGTGACCGCCATCTCCTCGCCCTGCGCTTTCGCCACATCGGTGAATTCACGGCTGAACACTTCCAGCATGGTGAGATCGGCGCCGGCGCAAAATGTCTCCTTGCCGGAGGCGATGACCGCGCCCTTGATGGCGGCGTCGGCCGCCACCTTCTCGACGACGTCGGACAGTTCCTCAATGGTTTTGAGATCGATGACGTTCATCGAGCGGCCGGGCGCGTCCCAGGTGATCAGCGCGATGCCGTCGGCGTCGGTCTCGAATTTGAAATTGACGGTGTGCATCGCTCAGCGCTCCGCCGAATAGGGCTCGCCCGACTTATGGCAAAACCGAAAGCCGTCCTCGTCCTTGGCGTAGGTGAGATCGACGTCCGGATAGTGACCGCAGTCGCGCGCGGAGCGGGTGCCGATCTCGAGAAAAAGAGCGTCGCGCTGCGACTTGTTGACGAGATGATGACCGTCGGGGACGCCGGCCTTGAAGCCGGCCGCCTCGCCCGGCTGCAGCAAGGTCTCGCCGCCGTCCTCGATCAGCATGAGCTCGCCTTCCAGCATATAGACGAACTCGTCCTCGTTGTCGTGCCAATGGCGCAGCGCAGACGCCGCGCCGGGCTTGAGCCGGGTTAGATTGACGCCGAATTGCGTGAGGCCGGCGAGATTGCCGAGCGCCATCTTCTCGCGACCGGCGCACACCGCCTGAAAAGGCTTCGGATAGGTGGTGGTGGTGCGCACATTGGCTTTGGCGACGTCGATCTTGGGCATCCGATCTCTCATAGCTTATGGAAAGTGCAAGCTTACACCCGCTCGATGATGGTGGCGGTACCCATGCCGGCGCCGATGCACAACGTCACCAGCGCGGTTGAAAGATCGCGCCGCTCCAACTCGTCGATGGCGATGCCGAGGATCATGGCGCCGGTGGCGCCGAGCGGATGGCCCATGGCAATGGCGCCGCCGTTGACATTGACCTTGGCCGGATCGAGATCGAACGCCTGCAGATAGCGCAGCACCACCGCGGCGAAAGCCTCGTTGACCTCAATGAGGTCGATGTCGTCGAGCGTCATCTTGGCCTTCTTGAGCACTTTGCGGGTCACGTCGATCGGGCCGGTGAGCATCAGCGCCGGCTCGGAGCCGATATTGGCAAAGGCCTTGATACGCACGCGCGGCTTCAGTCCCGCTTTGCCGCCCGCCAGCTTGCTGCCGACCAGCACAGCGGCGGCGCCATCGACGATGCCCGATGAATTTCCGGCATGATGCACATGGGTCACCACCTCGATCTCCGGATGCGCCTGCACCGCGACCGCGTCAAAGCCGCCGAGTTCGCCCATCTGCACGAACGACGGCTGCAATTGCGCCAGCGACTGCATGGTCGTGTTCGGGCGCGGGTGTTCGTCGCGCGCCAGGATGGTGAGGCCGTTGATGTCCTTCACCGGCACCACCGAGCGGCCGAACCGGCCCTCGTCCCAGGCCGCGGCGGTGCGCTTTTGGCTTTCGACCGCGTAGGCGTCGACCTCGGCGCGCGAGAATCCGTATTTGGTCGCGATCAGGTCGGCGGAGATACCCTGCGGCATGAAATAGGATTTCAGCGCGATCGACGGATCGACCGGCCAGGCGCCGCCGGAGGCGCCGATGCCGATGCGGCTCATGGACTCGACCCCGCCGCCCACCGCCATGTCGTGCTGGCCGGACATTACCTGCGCCGCCGCGAAGTTGACCGCATCGAGGCCCGAGGCGCAGAAGCGGTTGATCTGGACGCCGGGCACGCCGTTGCCGTAGCCCGCGGTGATGGCGGCGGCGCGGGCAATGTCGCCACCGGCTTCGCCCACGGGGTCGACGCAGCCCAGGATCACATCATCGACCAGCGCCGGGTCGAGCGCATTGCGGTCCTTGACCGCGGCGAGCGCCTGGGTGGCGAGACTAAGCGCGGTGACTTCGTGCAGGGCGCCGTCGGCCTTGCCACGTCCGCGCGGCGTGCGCACGTGATCATAGATGAAGGCGTCGGGCATGGTCTCTCCTGCACTGGCCAGTATCTATGAACGAATCGCCCCCACGCCACATTAGCCGCGGGGCAACGGCGGGACGAGAGAGGTCATTGACAACAGCTTGCCTTTCTCAAAAGCTCGTCGCCGCTGGGGAAGGGCTTGATTCGCGAATGGAATTCATGAATTCGCGGCCGGACATCGTTCGGTCCATTACGCAACGTTGGCTGCTGGGCTACTGGAACCGCCTGCGCGGCGCGGCTGCGGTGCCGGTGTGGCCGGGATTGCGCGCCGGCGAATTCGCGGCCCTGGCCGACAACTTGGGATTTTCGGACGTCACCGACAGCAATGGCACGCCACGCTTTTTCGTCCGTTTCCAGGGCAGGAACCTCGGCGAAGCGCTCGGCATTCCCGGCGTCGGCCGCTATCTCGACGAAATCCTGCCGTCGCCCTATCGGGAAGTCGTGCTGGCGACCTGCTATCAGGTCATTGCGACCAAATTGCCGGTCTACACGATCGCCGACATGCGCGACCGCGACGGACGCATCGTGCATGTCGAGCGCTTGCTGCTGCCGTTCGGCCATCACGGCGCGGAGATCGGCCGCATCCTGGTCTCGCTCGAAACGGTCAGCCCCGAGGGCGCCTTCGACAATCGCGATTTGAGGAAACCGAATTTGCCTACCTTCGCGCTCTGCACGACCCTCCAGCATTGAGCGTTGCGAATACCGGCGTTGCTGCAGCGGTCGTTGGATAGTCCAGCTGCGCTCTATCCCGGATTCTTGGCGGTTACTTTCCAGGAACTCGAGTCCATGAAAATGCCCTTCGGGGTCTGGAAGCGGTCGAGTTCTGCCTTGAGCGCCGCCGCGATCTCGTCGTGACGTTGCTCGGCCTGCTTGCCGGCTTCGCGGTAGACCTCGCCGGCAGGGCCAAGCGCAAGCTGGAATTCGACGGCATCGTCAACATTGTTCCCGACCAGCACCTGCGCGTCGACTTGTTCGAATTCGATGTTGCTATAACCCGCGATCTCAAGTTGCTTCGTTACCACCTCGGTATCGGCCATCGAGAACGGCCCGGGCCCGCAGGTCCGCGCATTCTCGCCGGGCGGCGGCAGATAGCGCAGGACGATGTCCTTCGCATGCCCGAGCCAGGGATTGTGCTGGATGCTGCGCCAGACGATCATGGTCATGATGCCGCCGGGCTTGAGGCTCTTGCGCATGTTGCGCAATCCAGCCACCGGATTTTCGAAGAATTGCGTCCCGAAACGTGAAAAGCAGAAGTCGTATGTCGGCTTGAACGGATAGGTCTGTACATCCACTTCCAGGAACGTGACGTTGCTGAGGCCGGCGGCTTCGGCGTCCTGACGGCCGAATTTGAGAAATCCTTCGCAGCAGTCGATTCCGAGCACCGTGCCGGACGGGCCGACCATGCGAGCGA
>JBKKAF010000083.1:0-2747 GCA_046714775.1 Xanthobacteraceae bacterium
CCAGATCAACTCCGCTGCCGCCGAGCCCGCGCTCGGTGAGAATGGCGGCGATCTCGGCCGCGCGTTCGCCTTCGCCGCCGCGCCCCGCCTCCAGCACCATGCGGGCGAGCCGCGGCGGCAGCGGCAAGGCGCGCAGCCCGCGGCCTTCGTCGGTGATACGGCCGTCGCCATCGATGGCGCCGAGTTCGCCGAGCAGCGCCTTGGCCTCGGCCAGGGCCGCGCGCGGCGGCGGATCGAGGAAATCCAGCGACGCCGGGTCGGTGACGCCCCAATGGGCGAGGTCGAGCACAAAACCGGAAAGATCGGCGGCGGCGATCTCCGGCTTGGTTGCGGGCTCGAGCGAGGCGGTCTGCGGCTCGTCCCACAGCCGGTAGCAGATGCCCGGCTCGGTGCGGCCGGCCCGTCCGCGCCGCTGGTCGGCGGACGCGCGCGAGACGCGCACGGTTTCCAGCCGGGTCAGGCCGACATCCGGCTCATAGCGCGGCACCCGCGACAGACCGGAATCCACCACCAGCCGCACGCCCTCGATGGTGAGCGACGTTTCGGCGATCGAGGTGGAGACCACGATCTTGCGGCGGCCGGGGGGCGCCGGCGCGATGGCGCGATCCTGGATTTCCGCGTCCAGCGCGCCATAGAGCGGCGCCACGTCGATCGACGCATCGGAAATGCGCTCGCGCAGCAGGCTTTCGGTGCGGCGGATTTCGCCGGCGCCGGGAAGGAAGATCAGCACCGATCCGGGCTCCGTGCGCAGCGCCCGCAGCACCGCATCGGTGACAGCGCGGTGGATCGGCACGGTCGGATTGCGTCCGAGATAGCGGGTGTCGACCGCAAAGGCGCGCCCTTCGCTGGTAATCACCGGCGCGTCGCCCAATAGCTTTGCCACCCGCGCGCCGTCGATGGTCGCCGACATGACCAGAATCTTTAGGTCGGCGCGCAATCCGCCCTGCACGTCGCGGGCGAGCGCCAGGCCGAGATCGCCGTCCAGCGAGCGCTCGTGGAATTCGTCGAACAACAGCGCGGCTATGCCCTCGAGCGACGGATCGTCGAGCGCCATGCGGGTGAACACACCCTCGGTCACCACTTCGATGCGGGTTGCGCGTGAGACTTTGGAGCCGAAGCGCACGCGATAGCCGACGGTCTCGCCCACCGGCTCGCCCAGCGTCGCCGCCATGCGGGCGGCGCAGGCGCGGGCCGCGAGCCGTCGCGGCTCCAGCACGATGATCTTCTTGCCCTGCGCCCACGGTTCCTGCGCCAGCACCAGCGGCACGCGCGTGGTCTTGCCGGCGCCCGGCGGCGCCACCAGCACCGCGGCCGGGTGCGCGCGCAAAGCGGCGGTCAGTTCCGGCAGCGCCTCGTCGATTGGTAGCGGTGGCAACCAGTTCATCGTCCTTAACGCCGTCCTAATTCGACCCCTGGCACTGTCTTTGAATGGGTAAAGGCGAATGCAACAGACTCATCCGTATATGACACATCCAAATGCCGGAATGGGACGGGCGATGAGCACGGATGTTTCGAGCCGGGACCGGATCGACTGGGTGGATTACGCCAAGGGCTTTTGCATCGTCCTCGTGGTGATGATGCATTCGACGCTCGGCGTCGAGCATGCCGCCGGCCAGCCGGGCTGGCTCGGCACCGTGGTCGAATTCGCCCGGCCGTTCCGGATGCCGGATTTTTTCCTGATCTCGGGGTTGTTCCTGGCGCAGGTCATCGACCGCGGCTGGCGGACCTATCTCGACCGCAAGGTCGTGCATTTCGTCTATTTCTACATGCTGTGGATGACCCTGCAATTCGCGCTGAAGGCGCCCGGCCTGTTGCCCGAGCATGGCGTGCTCGGGCTCGGCTGGCTCTATCTCGAAGCGTTCTGGGAACCGTTCGGCACGCTCTGGTTCATCTATCTTCTGCCGATCTTCTTCGTGGTGACCAAGCTGGCGCACGGCGCCCGTATTCCGCCGCTCGCGATCTGGCTCGCCGGCGCCGCGCTGGAAATCGCGCCGATCGCCACCGGCTTCACGGTGATCGACGAATTCGCCAGCCGCTTCGTCTACTTCTATACCGGCTATATCTTGGCCCCGCGGCTGTTCGCGCTGGCGAAGAGCGCGCAGGCGCATCCGGAAGCAGCGCTCGCCGGGCTGACCGCCTGGGGCTTTCTCAACGGCATCCTGGTGTTCAATGGTTTCGCCAGCCTGCCGCTGGTCTCGCTCGGGCTCGGGCTCGTCGGCGCCGCCGCGGTAGTGGCGATCGCGGCCTTGATGGCGACCAGCGACGTGTTCCGGCCGCTGCGCTATTGCGGCCGGCATTCGATTGTCATCTATCTCGCCTTCTTTCTCGGCATGGCGGCGAGCCGCACGCTGCTGCTGAAGACCGGCTGGATCGCCGATGTCGGCGCCATGTCGGCACTGGTGACCCTTGCGGGCATTGTCGGCGCGCTGCTGCTGTTCTGGGCGGTGCGCGGAACCTTCCTGCGCTTCCTGTTCGAGCGGCCGGAGCGCTTCTGGTTCGCGCCCAGGCGCCAGGTGACGCTGCAGCCGGCGCAATAGCTTTTCCCCTGCCGCAGTAGCGGCGGCGCCCGGACGTTGCTAATGGGTCATGGACGACCCACATTCGCAGCGTCCCATGCCAGCAGATCCACAATCCCGCCCGCCGAAAAAAGGCGACCACGTCTTTTTGGTCGACGGCTCGTCCTACATTTTCCGCGCCTATCACGCGCTGCCGCCGCTCACCCGCAAGTCGGACGGGCTGCAGCTCAA
>JBKKAF010000084.1:0-21485 GCA_046714775.1 Xanthobacteraceae bacterium
TGCTCGCCGCCGACGAACACCTGGATGCCGACGCCGGCGGCGTTGAGGCGGATGGCGTCCTCCATGTCCATGGCGATCTGCTCGTCGGACAGTTCCTTGAGGATGCTGGGGCCGCCGCTGGCGCGCAGCACCATCGGCTTTTGAGATTCGGCCGGAATGACCGAGCGCAAAATCCCGCGCGTGCAGAACAGCGCGTCGCAGGACGGCAACAGCGGCACGATGTTGAGGTCGATGCGCTCGAGGCCGGTGGTCGGCCCCTGGAAATAGCCGTGGTCGATCGCCAGCATCACGGTGCGGCCGGAGGCGGGATTGAACACGCGGGCGAGGCGGTTCTTCATGCCCCAGTCGAGCTGGTGCGAGCCTTTCAGGAAAAAGCCCGGCGCGGTCTGCGGCTGGTCGGCGTGATAGCGCGCCCCTTCGATGTCGGCTTCCGGCATGATCTCCTCGTTACTGTCAGGCTTGTGATCGATGAGTGTGGGCGCTCTATCGCAGCGCCGCCGCGATATTGCCGCCATCCACCGTGGTGACATCGGCGGTTGTCTTCAGTGCCAGCGCCTGGGCGAGGAAGGCCTGCGCCACGTCCTCGGCGGTGACCTCGCGGCCGAGCAGATTGCCGCTCATATAATCCTTCTCGCTCAAGCCACGCGATTGCGCGCGCTCCTTGATGAAATCATGGGTGAGCAGGCCGGAGCGGATGCGATCGGCATTGACCGCATTGGCGCGAATGCCGTCGGCGCCGTAGTCGAGCGCATATTGCCGCACCAGGAACAACGTGGCCGCCTTCGGCAGCCCATAGGGCCCGAAATTCGGTCCGGGATTCACTGCCTGCTTCGATACGTTGAACAACAGACAGCCGCCGGTGCCTTGCGCCAGCATCACCTTCACCGCCGCCTGCGCCACGCGCTGATGGCCGTAGAAATTCAGCTCGAAGCTCTTGTGCAGCACCTCTTCCTCGACCTCGCCGATGCGGCCCTGCCAGGCGGCGCCGGCATTCGACACTGCGATGTCTACGCCGCCGAAGGTCTCGACCACCTTTTCGAAGGCGCCGCGCACGGAGGCGGGGTCGGTCACGTCGCATTTGACGGCGAGCGCGTTGCGCCCGATCGCCTGCGCTTTGGCCTTGGCGGCGTTCTCGTCGAGATCGAGCAGTGCGACCTCGGCGCCCGCAGCCGCGAACGCCTTGGCGGTCGCGGAACCGATCGCGCCGGCCGCGCCGGTGATAGCGGCGATCTGGCCGGCGAGGGGCAGTTCTTTCATGGCGCCGAGCTTGGCCTGCTCGAGCGACCAGTATTCCATATCGAACATGTCGGCCTCGGAGATCGACTCGAAACGTCCGATCGCTTCCGCACCGGTAATGGTTTCGATCGCGCTCTCGGCGATGTCGGCCGCGACCTGGGCCTCGCTCTTGCTGCGGCCTAGCCCGAACAGACCGAGCCCCGGCACCAGCACGACCCGCGGCAGCGGGTCGAGCATGGTCTTGCCGCCGCCGGCGCGCGTGTTATGGCGTTCGAAATAGGCTTTGTAGTTATCAACGAACGCCTTCGCCGCCGTGCGCGCCATTCGCTTGAAATCGGTACTCTTGCCGCCCTCCGGCGCGGCAACGATCAGCGGCCAGTTCTTGGTGCGGATGGTGTGGTCCGGCGTCGCCACGCCGGCCTGGCCGTAGCGCGTAAGCTCGGCGCCATTGACGAAATCGAGCACCGCCGGATTGCCGCGGAATTCCAGCACCAGCCGGCGCCAGGCGCCTTCCACTCTGTCGTCTTTCAGGCTGCAAGCTCCGCGCAGCACCGGCGCGACCTCGGCAAGTCGCGCGATCTGCTGCGGCAATTGCGCGGTCTTAAAGACGCTCTTGCGATCGCGGGTAAGCCGTTCTTCGGCCAGTGTGACGAATTCGATCATGCGCTCGTAGGTGTCGCGCGCTTCGCCGCCGAAAGTGACGATGCCGTGCTTGTGCAGGATGAGGCCTTCCAGCTTCGGCGTTGCTTCGCTCACCGCGGCGGCCTTTTTGGCCAGCGCAAAGCCCGGCATCAAATAGGGGACGATCCCGACGCGCCCGTCGAAGACATCGGCCGCCAGCGCCTCGCCGTCCGGCTGGTCGATCAGGCTGAGCACGGCGGTCGAGTGCGTGTGGTCGACGAATTTGTGCCGCAGGAAAACGTGCAGAAACATTTCGACCGAGGGAGTAGGCGCCGTCGGATCGAGCAGATTCTCGCGCTGGAGCTTGACCATCTCCTCGTCGCTCAGCGCATCGCGCGTGCGCAGCTTGCGCAGGCGGCTGAGCCGCACCGCCGGAAATCCCGCCGGCTCGATCGACGCCATGTCGCCGCCCGAGCCTTTCACGCAAAGCACCTGGACCTCGTCGCCGAGCAGATCCGGCATCACGGTCTTGACCGACGTGTTGCCGCCGCCATGCAGCACCAGCCGCGGATCCGCGCCAAGCAGCCGCGTCGTGTAGATCCGCAGGGCAAGATCGCGCCCGATGCCCTGCCGGGCGTAGCGATCGACGGCCGCCTGCGCGTCCTTTTCGACCCAGGCGCTTTTCATGCACGGGCTCCCCCTCAACGAGGCAAGGATAGCGGATTTTTTGGACGAAGGCGCGCTCTCGGCAGGGGTCGCGGTAACCGCTAACCCTTGCCGAGTATGCGCTTGCTCCACCAACCCGCACGGCGCGGCTGGCCGGGCTCCTCGTCGGCGCCCGAAACAATCGGCGTCGGCCGTTCTGGCGGCGGGGTGACGGCCGCCGGCGGGACGGTCGACTCCGAACCGAAGCTTGGCGCCGGCTCGCGCACGGTGGATCGCCGGCGCAATTCGCGCTCGCTCACCGGCGGCGCCGGCGGGACATAGCTCGCCGGCTGTTGCGGAGGCTGTTGCGGCGCGCGCTCCTCATCGCGCCGTCGCAGCGCTCCCGCCTCGCGCTGTTCAAGCAGCGGCTCGGCATAGGGCCGCGAATCCGGCTCGGGCATGCTCAATTCCGCTTCGACGCCGGCAACGACGTCGGATGGCGCCGGCTGGCCCTCGTTTTCGCGACCGCGCCGGTTGCGGCGTCCGCCACGCCGGCCACGCCGTCGCTTGCGCGACTCCGCGTCGCCGCGGACTTCGCCCGTCGGGGGCGCGAAGTCGGGAGATCTGGCTTCGTCGGGCTGCTCGCTTTCGAATGCCGTTGCATGGGCGCCGTCATCAGAGGCCTGATCCGCACCATGACCCTCGGCGACCCCGCGCGGCTCGCGGCCTTCACCGCCACGTCCGCGACGGCGACGGCGACGGCGTCCACGCTCGCCATCGACGCGGGGCTGCTCGGAGACCGCCGCACCTTCGGCCGCCGGTTCCGGCGCAGCGGCTTCGGTTTCTGCTTCCGCGTCGTCCCTTTCTTCTTCCTCTTCGACTTCGTCCTCCTCGACGTAGTCGTCGTCCTCTTCCAGCGGCAGCGGCGCCGTCGTGATCGGCTGCGCCGCCAGTGCCTTTGCCTGTTCGGCGGTGCGCACCAACTCGCCCTTCTCGACTACGTAGGATTGCTGGCCGCCGATGGTGGCGTCGGCGCTGACCAGAATGACGATCTGGAAGCGCTCTTCCAGGACACGCAGATGGGCGCGTTTCTGATTGAGCAGATAGAGCGCGATCTCGGAGCGCGTGCGGACCACGAGATTATGCGTTGCGCCCTTCTGCAACACCTCTTCGATCGCGCGCAGCAGCTGCAGCGTGACCGAAGATACCGACCGTACGTGACCGGTGCCGCCGCAATGCGGGCATTTCTCCGTCGAGCTTTCCAGCACGCTCGATCGGATGCGCTGGCGCGACATTTCCAACAGGCCGAAGTGCGAGATGTGGCCGACCTGAATGCGCGCGCGGTCGTGTCTCAGCGCTTCTTTCATCCGGCGCTCGACCGTGCGATTGTTGCGCTTCTCGTCCATGTCGATGAAGTCGATGACGATCAGCCCGGCCAGGTCGCGCAGTCGCAGCTGGCGTGCGACTTCTTCGGCCGCCTCCAGATTGGTCTTGAGCGCGGTATCCTCGATATGATGCTCGCGTGTGGCGCGGCCGGAATTGACGTCGATCGCGACCAGCGCTTCAGCCTGGTTGATCACGATGTATCCGCCGGAGCGCAGCTGCACCACCGGCTGGAACATCGCGTCCAGCTGACTCTCGATGCCGAAGCGGGTGAAGATCGGCAGCGTGTCGCGGAACGGCTTTACGTTCTTGGCATGGCTCGGCATGAGCATGCGCATGAACTCTCTGGCGTCCTTGTAGCTCTCATCCCCGGCGACCAGGATTTCGTCGATATCCTTGTTGTAAAGATCACGGATCGATCGCTTGACCAGCGAGCCTTCTTCGTAAACCAGCGTCGGAGCGGTGGACTTGAGCGTGAGGTCGCGCACCGTCTCCCACAGACGCAGCAGATATTCGAAATCGCGCTTGATCTCGGTCTTGGTGCGGCTGGCTCCGGCGGTACGCAGGATGACGCCCATGCCTTCCGGCACTTCGAGGTCCTGGGCCAGGTCTTTCAATCGCCGCCGATCCTGGGCGTCGGTGATCTTGCGGCTGATGCCGCCGCCGCGCGCCGTGTTCGGCATCAGCACCGAATAGCGGCCGGCGAGCGACAGATAGGTGGTGAGCGCCGCGCCCTTGGTGCCGCGTTCCTCTTTGACCACCTGCACCAGCATGACCTGCCGGCGCTTGATCACTTCTTGAATTTTGTATTGCCGCCGTTGCCGCGGCATCCGCTCCGGCACTTCCTCCATGGCGTCGGCGCCGCCGACCGACTCGATCTCCTCGCCGGTGCCGGCGCCGTTGATCTCCGTCAGCTGGTTGCCGCCTTCGGATGCGGGAGGCGAAACCGATTCGCCGGCCATCGACGTGTCGCCGGTGCTCGCCTCGTCGTGTGCCACCGGCACCGTCTCCGCGGCGCTGCTCGATTCCAGTTGTGCAAGCTCCATCGGGGCTTCCGCGGCAGGCGGCGGCTCTCCCGGCGTCAGTTCGGATGGCGTGATCTGTTCCGGCGCCGTGTCCTCGAAGGCCGCGTCATAGGCCACATCTTGGGCCATCTCCGGCCCGGCTCCCGTGCCGTCATCGGACTGCGTGTCGATGGGTTCGCTTTTGATCTCGTCGCGCGGGCGGCCGGCATGGCGTTCGCGCCGGCCACCGCGGCGTCCGCCGGCGCGATGATCGGCCTCGTCATCGGCGGCGCGCTGCGCGCGCTCATCCTCGTCGATCAGCGCCTGCCGGTCGGCGACCGGGATCTGATAATAGTCGGGATGAATTTCGCTGAAGGCGAGAAAGCCGTGACGGTTGCCGCCGTATTCGACGAAGGCCGCCTGCAGCGACGGCTCCACGCGCGTCACCTTGGCAAGATAGATATTGCCTCTGAGCTGTTTACGGTTGGCCGACTCGAAGTCGAATTCCTCGACCCGGTTGCCGCGCAGAACAACCACCCGGGTCTCCTCGGGGTGGGTCGCATCGATCAGCATTTTGTTGGGCATTGAATATTCTCATGATGGCGGGCCGGCGCGCCGCCGCCTTTCGATGCCACGGGGGCATCGCAAGACGGCGCGACCAGAAACCAGCCTGACTGTGGTGGAACGGATGAGCCTGCCAATCACGCGAAGCGGAGGCGACACTCGCAGCCAAGCCGACGCAGGTCGCGTGAGCTTGCCCGTGAGCGTCGTATTGCGACGCGATGGAGCTACGATGGCGCTGTGATGTATCCTTGATGCGCAGTCGGAGCATGGCCTTCGGCCCGTGACGGGCGGCAGCATATATCGCGCTGCCGCGGTTTCTCTTCGCTGACGGTACTCAGCTCGGGGCGGTCTTTCCCGCCACGCCGCCGCAGGAGGCACGAGCCTCGCACGACACCGGATGTCCTCTACAAGGGCATTGGCCTTCAGCAGCCCGCCGCCGTCGCACCATTCGCGAGCGCGCGCCGAACCGCTTGCGGCCGCCAAGTCCCCTCCCGTCGATCGTCGGGGAGCGGTTCCTGGCGGACCTGCCGGATGCCCGAACGCGGCACAACCGGAACTCGAAACCGTCAGCGATCCTTCTTACGGCCGCCCGGGCGGGATGGCAAGCGAGTGTCGCAAGCCGGTAACACCCTCTTTGCAAGGCCCTCCGTAGGTTAAGTTCCAATTAACCATGGCGGCCTATTGGAGTAAGACGTGCTCGGAGGGGCTCGGGATTCGATGTCTGTCCGCGCGATTTGGGCTGTCATCTTCAGCGCTACTTTGAGCGGCGTCCTGTGGCCGGCCGGGCGGCTGGGCGCAGCGCCGCAGACGCGCGCGGCCGGCGACTTCCCCATTGCCAGCGAGGTGCGGCTCGGCGGCGACGACAGCCAGACGCGCTTGGTGGTCGATATCAGCCAGAAGATCGACATCCGCGCTTTCACGCTCGCCAACCCCTATCGGGTGGTGATCGACATGCCGCAGGTCACGTTCCAGCTTCCAGCCAAGGCCGGCGAGGAGGGACGTGGATTGATCAAGGCGTTCCGATTCGGCCTGGTCATGCAGGGCGGTTCGCGCATGGTCATCGATCTTTCCCGCCCGGCGCGGATCGAAAAGGCGTTCGTGCTCGAAGCCGGCAACGACCAGCCGGCCCGCTTGGTGCTCGATCTTGCCGCGGTCGACCGCGACGCATTCCTGCGCGCCATCGCGCTGGAGAGCCGGACCGAAGGGCCGCCGCGGCGGCGGCCGCAATACGAGCAAATCCCCGGTTCCAGCAGCGACCCGCGTCCGCTGATCGTGATCGATCCCGGTCACGGTGGCATCGACAACGGCACCCAGGCGGGGAGCGGCGAGCTCGAGAAAACGCTGGTGCTGGACTTTGGTCTATTGCTGCGCGACCGGCTCGAAAAGACCGGCAAGTACCGCGTCGCCATGACCCGGACCGACGATACATTCGTGGCGCTGGCCGACCGTGTCCAGGTCGCGCGCCAGCGCCACGCTTCCCTGTTCGTCTCGATCCACGCCGATGCGCTGCCGCGCGGGGAGGGCGACGCCCAGGGCGCCACCATCTACACCCTGTCGGAAACCGCCTCCGACGCCGAGGCGGCGCGCCTGGCCGAGGCCGAAAACAAAGCCGATGTGATCGCCGGTCTCGATCTCTCCAGCGAACCCAATGACGTTGCCGATATCCTGATCGATCTCGCCAAACGGGAAACCAAGACATTTTCCGTGCAATTCGCGAGGAACCTGATCGGCGAACTGCGCACCGCGGTGCGGCTGCATAAGCATCCGTTGAAATCGGCCGGCTTCCGCGTGCTGAAGGCGCCGGACGTGCCCTCGGTCCTGGTCGAACTGGGCTATGTATCGAACCGGCAGGATCTCAAATCGTTGACCTCGGAAGCCTGGCGCGGCCGTACCGCCGACGCGATCGTCCAGGCCGTCGAGACCTTCTTCAAGACCCGCCTTGCCGGCGGCCGTCCGGCCGGCGAAAATTGAGGATAAAACCTTGCAGAACCGGCCTCAGTTTCAACATAAAACAGCGCGAATTAGTGCTTTGAGATTGGGTCGCGGGGCGGGGCTGAGTCGATGAAATTATTGCTGCGCTTCATAGGCTTGTTGTTTGCCGGAGGAACCATCCTGTTCCTGGTCGGCATCACCGCCGCCGCTGGCCTGCTCTGGCACTTCTCCAAGGATCTCCCCGACTATTCGCAGCTGCAGGATTATGAGCCGGCGGTGATGACGCGGGTGCACGCGACCGACGGCTCGCTGCTGGCTGAATATGCCCGCGAGCGGCGGCTCTATATCCCGATGCAGGCGGTGCCGAAGCTCGTCATCAATGCGTTCATCGCTGCCGAGGATAAGAATTTCTACGAGCATGGCGGATTGGATTTCGGCGGCATCGCGCGCGCGCTGATCGTCTATGTCCAGAACTACGGCAGCGGCCAGCGTCCGCAGGGCGCCTCCACCATCACCCAGCAGGTCGCCAAGAACTTCCTGTTGTCGAACGAGCTGTCGTGGTCGCGCAAGATCACCGAAGCGCTGTTGGCGATGAAGATGGAGCGCGCCTTCTCCAAGGAGAAGATTCTCGAACTCTATCTCAACGAAATCTATCTCGGGCTCGGCGCCTACGGCGTGGCGGCGGCATCGCTGCTCTATTTCGACAAATCCGTGCACGAACTGACGATCGCGGAGGCCGCCTATCTCGCCGCGCTGCCCAAGGGGCCGAACAATTATCATCCTTTCCGCCGCCGCGACAACGCGATCGCCCGCCGCAACTACGTCGTCGACCGGATGGTGGAGGATCGCTTCATCACGGTCGCGCAAGCCGAAGAGGCCAAGAAAGACCCCCTCAAAATCACCCAGCGGCCGACCGGCTCGCTCACGCCGGCCGCTGAATATTTTGCCGAAGAGGTCCGCCGCTACATCAACGACAATTACACCGAGAAGAAGCTCTATGAAGGCGGCCTTTCGGTGCGCACCACGCTCGATCCCAAAATGCAGCTGCTGGCGCGCAAGTCGCTGGTCGACGGCCTCGTGCGCTACGACGAGAACCAGGGCTATCGCGGCGCCGTGACCAAGATCGAAGTGGCCGGAGACTGGGGCAGCAAGCTCGCGGAGGTTCGGGCGCTGTCCGATATCTCGCCGTGGCGCATGGCGGTGGTGCTGGAGGCGGGTGACCAGTCGGCGCGCATCGGTTTTCAGCCCAGCCGTGAACCCGGCGGTGCCGTGGTCAAGGAGCGCGACACCGGCACCGTTGCGCTCGAAGGCGTGCGCTGGGCCAAGGCCGCGAGCGGTCCGCAACGCGGCCGCAACCCGACCCGGGTCTCGCAGGTGCTCGAGGCCGGCGAGGTGATCTATGTCGAGCCGATCGCCGGCAAGGATGGCCAGTTCCGGCTGCGTCAGGTGCCGGAAGTGTCCGGCGGCATCGTCGCCATGGACCCGCTCACCGGCCGTGTGATGGCGATGGTCGGCGGCTTCTCTTTCGATCAGAGCCAGTTCAACCGCGCCACCCAGGCGCTGCGCCAGCCGGGCTCCGCCTTCAAGCCGTTTGTCTATGCGGCGGCGCTGGACAACGGCTATACGCCGTCCACCGTCGTGTTGGACGCCCCGATCGAGATCGATACCGGCGCCGCCGGCGTGTGGAAGCCGGAAAACTACGAAGGCAAGTTCTACGGGCCTTCAACCTTGCGCTTCGGTATCGAGCGCTCGCGCAACGTGATGACGGTGCGGCTGGCGCAGGACATCGGCATGCCGCTGATCGGCGATTATGCCAAGCGCTTCGGCATCTATGACACGCTGCCGCCCTATCTGTCGTTCGCACTCGGCGCGGGCGAGACCACGCTGCTCAAGATGGTCGCTGGTTATGCGATGTTGGACAATGGCGGCAAGAAGATTCAGCCGACCTTGATCGACCGCATCCAGGACCGTTACGGCCGCACCGTCTACAAGCATGACCAACGCGAATGCCGCGGCTGCGCCGCCGAAAAGTGGGCCAATCAGAACGAGCCGACCCTGGTCGACCGGCGCGAGCGCGTGATCGATCCGATGACCGCCTATCAGATCACCTCGATGATGGAAGGTGTCGTACAGCGCGGCACCGCCACGGTGGTGCGCGAAGTGGGCCGCCCGGTCGCGGGCAAGACCGGCACCACCAACGACGAGAAGGATGCCTGGTTCATCGGGTTCTCGCCCGATCTTGTGGTCGGCGTCTATATAGGCTTCGACAAGCCGCGGCATCTCGGCCGCGGCGGGACCGGCGGCTTGCTCGCCGCGCCGGTGGTGAAGGATTTCATGAAAGTGGCGCTGGCCGACAAGGCGCCGGTGCCGTTCCGGGTTCCGGCCGGCATCAAGCTCATCCGCGTCGACCCGCGGACCGGTTTGCGCTCCGGCACCAGCGATTCCGGCGTGATCCTGGAAGCCTTCAAGCCGGGCACCGCGCCGCCTGACTATGCCGCGAACATCGGCGTCACCGATGCGGAAGGACGCCCGTACACCGTTTCGCCGGACGCCGACCGCGCCATCCGTTCCGGCACGGGCGGGCTTTACTGACCTCGCATACCTCCGGCACGTTGCGGCAGTTGCGTGGATCGTGACCAGCCGCTAAATCCGGCCACCATCATCCTTTGCGGCTGATATCCATGCGCGCGGAAATCCAAACCCTTGTCGAAGAGATCAAGCAGTCGGTCGGGCTGCTGAGGAGGCATCTTTGACTTCGACACGGCGCGCGCGCGGCTGGCCGAGCTCGATAAGCAGGCCGAAGATCCCAACCTCTGGAACGATCAGCAGCGCGCCCAGCGCGTCATGCAGGAGCGCACCGCGCTCGAGGACCAGCTCGGCTCCATCGGGCGGATCGAGCAGGAGCTCGACGACCAACTCACCATGATCGGGCTCGGCGAGGCCGAGAAGGATCAGACGGTCATCGCCGAGGCCGAGGCGGCGCTGCGGAAACTGCGCGCCGAGGCCGCCCGCCGGGAGATGGAGGCGCTGCTCTCGGGCGAGGCCGATTCCAACGACAGCTATCTCGAAGTCCATGCCGGCGCCGGCGGCACCGAGAGCCAGGATTGGGCCAACATGCTGATGCGCATGTATACGCGCTGGGCCGAACAGCACGGTTACAAGGTCGAATACGTCGAGGAAACGCAAGGCGAGGAAGCCGGTATCAAGTCGGCGACCATTCAGGTCAATGGCCGCAACGCCTATGGCTGGCTGAAAACCGAGAACGGCGTGCATCGCTTGGTGCGCATCTCGCCGTTCGACTCAAATGCCCGCCGGCATACCTCGTTCGCCAGCGTCAACGTCTATCCGGTGGTGGACGACCGCATCAAAATCGACATCAATGAAGCCGACGTGCGGACCGACACGCTGCGCGCGGGCGGCGCCGGCGGCCAGCACGTCAACAAGACGGAATCGGCAGTGCGGCTGACCCACATTCCCACCAATATCGTGGTGATGTGCCAGAACGACCGTTCGCAGCACCGCAACCGCGCGCAGGCCTGGAACATGCTGAAGGCCAAGCTCTATCAGGCGGAGCTGAAGCGGCGCGAGGAGAAGGCGATGGCTGAACAAGCCGCCAAGACCGATATTGGCTGGGGTCACCAAATCCGCAGCTACGTGCTGCAGCCCTACCAGATGGTGAAGGATCTGCGCACCGGCACCCAGACCTCGAACACCGGCGCGGTGCTCGACGGCGACCTCGACCGTTTCATGGAGGCGGCGCTGGCGCAGAAGGCGTTCGGCGGCGGGCCGGACAAGGTAGAGGACGTCGACTAGAAACCGCAGGCGCGCTTGGCCACGGTTTCAGCACCGTCCAATCCATCAAGAGTAGCGCGGCACGAACGACAGGAGCTTGTTGCCTTTGCACGACGTCGATTTTGTCGGTGCCTTGTGGCACCGGTTCAAGCTGAGGCTTGAGAGCCGGTTCTAATCGCGGCACGCGATCGTCAATGGACGCCGGCGAGCTTTGCGCCTGCCCGCAGGAATTTCTGCGGATCGACAGCTTCGCCGTCCACGCGCGTCTCGTAGTGCAGATGCGGGCCGGTCGAGCGGCCGGTAGAACCGACCTTGCCGATGATCTGTCCGATCTTTACCGACTGCCCAACCTGCACGGCGATCACCGACAGGTGGCCGTAGCGGGTCGACAGGTTGTTGCCGTGGTCGATCTCGACCATGCGGCCGTATCCGCCATTGGAGCCGGCGATGGTGATGGTGCCATTGGCGGTCGCGCGTACCGGATCGCCCGGCTCGCCGCGGAAATCGAGGCCGGTATGCATCGCCGGCGCTCGCACGAACGGATCGACGCGCATGCCGAAGCCCGACGACATATCGAGATCGGCAAGCGGCCTGCGCACCGGCACCGTAACCAGCGTGTTGCTCAACCGTTCGAACTGCGCGCGCGCCAGCTGAATGCGTTGCAGGCGGCGTTCGAAGGCGGCCGCCTCGTTCTGCGGCCGTAGCGGAACCAGCGGCCCACCGATCGCTCCTGCCGCGGGCACGTTTTTGGCCGCCTCGATCCCGAGTTCTGCCAGCACGCCGCGGATACGCCGCGCCTTAGCCTCGTAGCTTTCTTCGAGAGAATGCATGGCGGTGGTCTGCCGGGCCTCGACCCGGTCGAGCGACGCCTGCAGGCGCGCCAGCACGGCGTCGACCCCACCCGGCGTCTTCGACAGCGGCAGCCGTGCATCCCGGTCGGGCGGCGTCGTCAAGACGCCGGAATCGTTGATCTGCGATGGCTTGTGCGAGCCGCCGCGCTGCGGCTCGCTGGCGGCGCCGGTGCGGCCGGCCGGCCGGATCGAACCGGTGACGGCCGGATCGGGCAGGGTGTTGAGCGCCGTGCCGCGCTGCTCGAGCGCTGCCTGGCGGCGGAGAACCTGCTCGAGTTTTTGCTCGTATTGTTCCTGATCCAGCAACTGGCGGCTGGATATGCGGTCGACCTGGGCGCGCAACTCCGCAATGCGGTCTTCGTAGCCGAATTGCATCTCGGTCTGCCGTGCGATCAGCCGCGTCAGAACGTCGTCGCGAAACGCGAAATAGGTAGCGGTGGTGATGGTCCAGATGCCCATGATCACCAGCGTTCCGACCACGATCCAGAACGCGATCGGCCCGATGCGCAGCTGGCGGCCGGCATGGAAGAGGGTGTAGTCGGCGCCGCGCGGCGCCCCGACGGCGACCGCGGCGGCCTGATGTCCCCGGGAATCGGGGCTAGGGCGGGGGCGACCGCCATGAGCGTGGGGGGAGTGAGAAGCTGACCGGTGAGACATGCAAATGTCCTTGGCCGGTCGTTCGCTACACCGGCGTAAATTTGCATCAATTCGAGCCGATCATGGTTAATTTTCCCCCAAGAGCCGTGATGGTCTGGGGGGAGCCGGGGGTGCCCGGGCAGGCGCGCTTAAGGGTCGCGTTACAGGCTCTTGGCGGCTTCCAATACCTCTTCGGCATGGCCTTCGACCTTGACCGGGCTCCAGATTCGCCCGATCCGGCCGTCCGGCCCGATCAGGAAGGTCGAGCGCACAATCCCCATGAAAGTCCGGCCATACATGGATTTCTCACCCCAGACCCCATAGGCCTTCAGCATCCGGTGGGTATCGTCCGACGCCAGCCCCACCGTCAGGCCATGCTTTTTTTTGAAGGCGTCCTGGGCCTTCACGGAGTCGGCCGAGACCCCAAGCACGTCGGTCGTGGCCCGCTTGAAGCGGTCGCGCAACCCGGAAAAAGCGATGGCCTCTCGGGTGCAGCCGGGGGTGTCGGCCTTGGGATAGAAAAACAGCACCAGCTTGCGACCCTTGAAATCGGTCAGGGATACTTGGCCGCCGCCGTCGCGCGGCAGGGCAAAGTCCGGGGCCTTGAAACCGACCGCCAATGCTGTCCCCATGTGCCTTCCTTTCGACGCTTTCCCGCGGTCAATGAAAGGTTAAAGGATACGCGGGAGAGTGCTGGCAGGTCGACGGTTTTCGTCCGACACTGACGGCGCGGGCAAGCGACCGCTCGCTGCAAGGCGGCCGGATTCGGCAGGTCGAGGGGACGCCCAGTCGGGGTATGGCGGATCAGCATACGAATCCAACCATTGCGGCACTCCGTAAGCTGGAGGCGAGCCTCCATGGCCACATGCAGGACGGCGACACTTGGGCGCCCGGCCGCGGCCACGCGCCGGCGTCCTGGCGATTGCGGCTGAGCCCAACCTATTGGCGTCTTGGTCTGTGGTGCTGGTGGCTGCGCTTGCGAAAAGTCACTTATGTCGCGGCCGCATTGGGCGGGATCGTATTGATCGGGATGCTGGCGCTGTGGGGGCGGCTGGCAAGCGGCCCGATCGACTTCGATATGGCCACGCCGTGGCTGACCGCAGCCATCAACCAGAATTTCGGTGGTAGCCATCAGGTGCAGGTCGGCGGCGCCCAGATCGAGCGCGACGCCACCGGACATACCGCTTTGCGCATCCGCGACATCGTGGTGGTCGACAGCGATGGCGCTGTGGTGGCGAGTGCGCCCAAGGCAGAGGTCGGCCTGGCCGGCGCGGCGCTTTTCACCGGCCGGGTGCGCGCCCAGCGCTTGAGCTTGGTTGGCGCCGAGATGACCATCCGGATCGAGCCGGATGCCAGGGTCACGGTGTTCGCCGGCAGCGACAAGCGCCCCTTCGTCACCGCCTCCGCCACCCCGCCGGCCGTCGCGGCTGGCATGGTCGCACCGTCGCCGCACGTGGACCGCGCGGCCGCTCCCGCTCCTGTACCGGTCACGCCCGCGGCCCCCGCCGGCGTGCCGGACCTTACCGCTCTGCTGGCCTGGATCGATGGCCTGAGTGTCGCTGGGCTCGATGGCCATGATCTGGGCGAGCTCGGCTTCAAGAACGGCAATCTGGTGGTCGACGACCAGCGCAGCCGCAAGAAATGGACATTCCGGGATATCAATCTCAGCCTGACCCGCTCGAAAGGCGGCGGCGTCACGCTCACCGTCAGTTCCGAAAGCGGCGAGAAACCGTGGATGCTGCGCGCGATCATAACGCCGGGCACGCACGGTCACCGCATCATCGATATCGAGACCGAAAAGGTTTCTGCCAAGGACCTGATGCTGGCATTGCGCTTGGGCGAGGGGCAATACGAAGCACATATCCCGCTGTCCGCCAGAATTCGCGCCGAGGTCGGACCCGACGGCATTCCGCGGATGGTCGACGGACGCATCGTGGCGGAAAAGGGCTTCATCATCGATGCCGAAGAAACGCTGGCGCGCATCGAGATCGACCGTGCCGAGTTCAGTCTCGATTGGGATGCGCTGCGCCACGCTTTGGTGATGCCGTTCCAGATCGTGTCCGGAGGCAACCGGATCACGCTGCTGGCGCAGCTCGACGCGCCGCGCGAGGCGGGGGCGCCTTGGGGCGTCAAGGTCACCGGCGGCACCGTGGTGCTCTCGTCGGCGGCGGCGCCCAAGGAAAGGCCGGTCATCCTGAACCGTTTCCTGGTGCGCCTGCGGGTCGATCCCGATAAGCAGCGGGTCGACGTCGAGCAGGGCGAGTTCGGCAATATGGAGCTTGGCTTCGCGCTGTCCGGCCACCTCGATTATGCCGGCAGCGAGCCGCGCCTGGTGCTCGGGGTCGCCGGCAATCGCATGTCGGTCTCCGCCATGAAGCGGCTGTGGCCGATCTTCGTCAATCCGAGCGTGCGCGCCTGGGTCGAGGAACACGTGGCCGGTGGAACGGTGGAGCGGCTGGCGATCGCGACCAACGCCCCGCTCGGCATCTTCAAATTGGTCGGTCCGCCGATCGCCGACGACGGGATTGCGATCGAGATTCTCGGCAGCGGCGCTGAGATTCGCGCGGTCGACGGATTGCCGCCGATCAAGGATGCCGACTTTCACGTGCGCATCACCGGGCGCACCGCGACGGTGAATATCGGACGCGGCAATGTTGAACTCTCGCCCGGGCGCAAACTGTCGATCGCAAGCGGCGTTTTCGAGGTGCCCGATACCTATCTCGATGCGCCGCCCGCACGCATCCGCTTCCGGGTCGATGGCGCGGTGCCGGCGGTCGCCGAATTGCTCGCGACCCAACGGCTACGGGAATATTCCGGCGCACCGCTCGATCCTGCGACCAGCCGCGGTTCGGTTACCGCTCAAGTCGCGCTCACGCTGCCGCTGCAGCGCGATCTGCCGCCCGGGTCGTCGCAATATACCATCACGATGGACGTCGCGAACTTCGCCGCCGAACGCCTGGTCATGGGGCAGAAAGTAGAGGCGGCGAACCTGCGCGTCAGCGCCGGCAACCAGGGTTACGGCATCAGGGGAGACGTGAAGATCAACGGCGTCCCGGCTGTACTCGACTATCGCAGGCCGCGCGGGACCGGCGATGCCGAAGTGCGGGTACACGCCACGCTCGACGATAGCGCGCGCAAGCGCTTCGGATGGGATCTCAACGGCTATGTCAGCGGCCCGCTGCCGATCAAGGTGCACGGCAAGGTGCCTGCCGACGAAAGCGAAGGACGTTACACGGTCGATGTCGATCTGGCCCAGGCGCGGGTCGACAACCTGCTGCCGGGCTGGGCCAAATCGGCTGGCGAGCCTGCGCGTGCGACTTTCACGGTGGTGAGGAAGGCGCAGCTCACACGCTTCGACGATGTGGTGATCGAGGGGCCGCGTTCGTCGGTCAAGGGCTCGATCGAGCTCGACGAGGCGGGCGAGGTGTTGCAGGCGCATTTTCCGGTGTTCAGTCCGTCGGAAGGCGACAAGACCGTGCTGCGCGCGGATCGCGGTCCCGATGGAGCGTTGCGCGTGGTGATGCGGGGCGACGTCTATGACGGACGCAACTTCGTCAAGTCGGCGATGGGGGGCCCGTCAGCCGATAAGGCCAAGCAGCAGATCAAGGACATCGATCTCGACATCAGGCTGGGAACCGTGGCCGGCCATCATGGCGAGACGCTGCGCGGCCTCGACCTCAAGCTGTCGCGTCGCGGCGGTGTGCTCAAAAGCTTTTCGTTGAACGCCAAGCTCGGCCGCGACAGCGCGCTGCTTGGCGATCTGCGCGATCTGCGCGGGAATAATGGCGCGCGCCAAGTGGTCTATGTCGAGGCCAAGGATGCCGGCGCCTTGTTCCGCTTCAGCGACATCTATCCCAAGATCGTCGGCGGCGAGATGTGGGTGGCGATGGATCCGCCGACCGCGGATACCACGCCCAAAGAAGGCGTTCTCAACGTCCGGGATTTCATGGTGCGGGGCGAGGCCGCACTCGATCGTGTGGTCGCCGGCGCCAACGCGCCCGGCTCGCCACGCCCCGGCGTCGAGTTCACGGCCATGCGCGTGGAATTTACCCGCACGCACGGTCGCTTCGGCATTCGCGAGGGTGTCGTGCGCGGCCCGGTGGTCGGCGCCACGGTCGAGGGCCATATCGACTATAGCCGCAACGACGTGCGCATGCGCGGCACCTTCGTTCCGCTCTTCGGCCTCAACAATATGTTCGGGCAGATACCGCTATTCGGCATTTTCCTGGGTGGCGGCAGCAATGAGGGTCTGGTGGGAGTCACCTATGAGGTTGTCGGGCCGACCAACGCGCCGATCCTGCGAGTCAATCCGATCTCGGCCATCGCGCCCGGCCTGTTGCGCAAATTCTTCGAATTCCCCACCGGCAGCACGCCGCAGAGCTACGCCGACCCCAGCCGCTAGAGCGTGATTGCTTCAGGTTGAATCGCAATCACGCTCTAGCTTATTGTTTGAGCATGATCTTTTCCGAAAACCGGTTCCCACTTTTCGGGATCATGCTCTAATCACACCAGCCGCTAATCACACTGGTTTCAACAGAACGTGGCGCTTCCTGCCAAGCGAGAGCTTGATCACGCCTTCCGGCGTAAGATCGCGCGGAGTTAGCGCCGCTTTCTCGTCGGTGACGGGGGAATCGTTCACCCGCAACCCTCCGCCCTTGATCTGGCGGCGCGCTTCGCCGTTCGACGATACCAGGCCGGCACGCACGAACGCCGCGGGAATGCCAAGTCCGCCTTCCAGTTCTGCGCGCCGTATTTCGATTGTGGGCAGCGTCTGCGCCAGCGCGCCTTCCTCGAAGGTGTGGCGCGCGGTTCCGGCGGCTTCATCGGCAGCCGCGCGCCCGTGCAGCAAGGCCGTCGCCTCGGTGGCCAGCACCTTCTTGGCCTCATTGATATCCTGGCCTTTGAGCGACGCCAGCCGTCCGATCTCCTCAAGCGGAAGCACGGTGAACAGCTTGAGAAAACGCGCGACGTCGCCGTCCTCGGTGTTGCGCCAGTACTGCCAATAGTCATAGGGGCTGACCAAGTCTGCGTTCAGCCATACCGCGCCCGCCGCGGTCTTGCCCATCTTGGCGCCCGACGCCGTGGTGAGCAGCGGCGAGGTGAGCGCAAACAATTGCGCGTTGCGCATGCGCCGGCCCAGATCGATGCCGTTGACGATATTGCCCCACTGGTCGGAGCCGCCCATCTGCAATTCGCAGCCGTAGCGCTTTTGCAGCTCGACGAAGTCGTAGGCCTGCAGGATCATGTAATTGAATTCGAGAAACGACAGTTCCTGCTGACGCTCGAGCCGCAGCTTGACGGAGTCGAACGACAGCATGCGGTTGACGGAGAAATGCCGACCGACGTCGCGCAGGAACTCGACGTAGTTGAGCCCGTTCAGCCAGTCGGCGTTGTTGGCCATCAGCGCGCTGCCTGGCCCTTCTCCGAAGGTCAGAAACCGGGAAAAAGTCTTGCGGATGCTCTGGAGATTTTCGTTGATGGTGTCGTCGGTGAGTATCTTGCGGGTATCGTCCTTGCCCGACGGGTCACCGACGCGCGTCGTCCCGCCGCCCATCAACGCGATCGGCCGGTGGCCGGTCTGCTGCATCCAATGCAGCATCATGATCGGCAGCAGCGAGCCGACATGCAGTGAGGGCGCAGTGCAATCGAAACCAATATAGCCGGTGATCGTTGACGTGCGCGCCCGGGCGTCGAGCGCGTCGGGTTCGGAGATCTGATGAATGAATCCCCGGCTCGCCAGAACGTGCAGGAAGTCGGATTTGTACGTGCTCATTTAGTCTATCGCCTGCGTCCGGGCCGTGGTGTAACAGGTCCGGCGCAGGATTCAAACGAGGCAACGCCAAAACGAGGCAATGCAATGTCGTGGCAATGCGCCATCGGCCTGATGAGCGGTACCTCCTATGACGGCGTGGACGTGGCGCTGCTCAATACCGATGGGGAGGAGATCGGGCGCGTCGGTCCGACCGGCTACCGGTCCTATAGCGAGGACGAGCGCGCGGTGCTGCGGCGGGCGATCGCCGCCGCCGCCAATCTCGGCGACCGCGACGACCGGCCGGCTTTCCTCGCCGAGGCGGAAGCATTGGTCACGCAAGTTCACGCCGAGGCGGTGGAGGCGTTCCTGGCCGTCAACGGCATGCCGGCGCGCGACGTCGCGGTCATCGGCTTTCACGGCCAGACCGTGTTGCACCAGCCCGAGCGCGGACTGACCGTGCAGCTCGGCGACGGCAAGGCGCTCGCCGCACGGCTCGGCATCCCCGTCGCCTACGACTTCCGCGCCGCCGACGTGGCGACCGGTGGCGAGGGTGCGCCGATGGTGCCGGTCTTTCACCGCGCCATGGTGCGCATGCTCGACCGGCCGCATCCGGTGGGAGTGCTCAATCTCGGCGGCGTCGCCAACCTGAGCTATGTGGACGGGGACAGCGACTTGATTGCCTGCGACACCGGCCCGGGCAATGCGCTGATCGACGATTTTCTCCGTCTGCGCACCGGCAGTTCGCATGACATGGACGGCGAGGCCGCGGCGGCGGGCCGGGTCGACGAGGGAGCGGTCGCGCGCGTGCTGGCGCATCCGTTTTTCGCGCGTCGCCCGCCGAAATCGCTCGACCGCAATGCCTTCCGCGTCTGGGTGGCGGAGCAAGGCAGGCTCGCGGATAAGAACACGCAGGACGGCGCGGCGACATTGACGGCGATCACTGCCGCGGCAATCGCGCGCGCGGTGACGCTGCTGCCGCGACCGCCCGTGAGCTGGATCGCCGCCGGCGGCGGCACCCGCAATCCGACCCTGATGCGGATGCTGCAGGAGGCGCTGTCGCCCGCCACGCTCGAAACCGCCGACGCGGTCGGCTGGTCGGCGGACGCGCTCGAGGCGCAGGCCTTCGCCTATCTGGCTGTTCGCAGCTTGCGTGGATTGCCGCTGACGTTTCCGGCTACCACCGGCGTGCCGCGGCCGCTGGCGGGGGGCGTGCTGGCGCGGGCTGACGCCAGCTAAGCCGCGCTTGGCTTGCGCTCGACCTTCAGCCGCTTGTCGAGGTAAGCGCTGACCGCAGTCATCAGCGCTTCGATCTTGCCGTCGAAGAAATGGTTGGCGCCCTGCACGACTTTTTGGTCGATCACGATGCCCTTTTGGGTTTTCAGCTTGTCTACCAGGCCGGTGACGTCCTTGTGCGGAACCACGGCATCCTTGTCGCCGTGAATGATCAGGCCTGACGATGGGCAGGGGGCGAGGAACGAGAAGTCATAGAGGTTGGCGGGGGGCGCAATCGAGATGAAACCCTCGATCTCCGGCCGCCGCATCAGAAGCTGCATTCCGATCCAGGCGCCAAAGGAGAAGCCCGCGATCCAGCAGCTGCGCGCTTCCGGATTGAACGACTGCGCCCAATCGAGTGCCGATGCCGAATCCGACAATTCGCCCTGGCCGTGGTCGAACGCGCCCTGGCTGCGTCCGACGCCGCGGAAGTTGAAACGCAGCACCGAGAAGTTGCGGTGCACGAAGGCATAGTAGAGCTGATAGATGATCTGGTGATTCATCGTGCCGCCGAATTGCGGATGCGGATGCAGCACGATCGCAATCGGCGCGTTCTTCTGGCGGGCCGGGTGGTAGCGGCCTTCGATCCGTCCAGCCGGACCCGTGAAGATGACTTCAGGCATGGTTAAACCTCAACTCGATGGGCAGGCAGTCGCCGGCGGCTGATGAAGCGATCCAAGGCGCGCTTGACGGCTCGACCGGTCGCACGTAACTACTTAGATCTACTCCAGATTTTCGCAAGGCGGGCCGTCGGGGGGCCGCCGCGGCCGCGGCGCAGAGCGCGCCAGGCGGCTGCGGCCGGGCGCTTTCTACCACGGCTGCGGGGACGAAAAGCAAGTGTTTCAAACGGTATTGGGCCAGCCCGCCTGATTGGCGTAAAACACGACCGGGTACGGTTTAGCCATGTCTGAACGGGTCTATCTCGACTGGAACGCCACCGCGCCGCTGCGGGTGCAGGCGCGCGCCGCCATGGCCGACGCGCTCGATCTGTGCGGCAATCCATCCTCCGTCCACGCCGAGGGCCGCGCTGCCCGCCGCCTGATCGAACAGGCGCGCGAGCGTGTGGCTACTCTGGTCGGCGCGCAGGCGCGCAATGTGGTGTTCACCTCGGGCGGCACCGAAGCCAATATGCTCGCGCTCTCGCCCGCGACGGCATCGCAGGGAAGCGGCCAGCCGCGCGACCGGCTACTGGTGTCGGCGATCGAACATCCGTCGGTTTTGGCGGGCGGCCGGTTCCCGGCCGGCGCGGTTGAGCAGCTGCCGGTGACATCCGATGGAATCGTGGATCTTGTAGCTTTATGGGTCCGGCTTTCCGATCCGTCGGCCGGCAGGGCGCTGGTGTCGGTCATGCTGGCCAATAACGAAACCGGCGTCGTTCAACCGATTTCCGAAGTTGCCGCCCTGGTGCATGAGGCGGGCGGGCTTCTGCATGTCGATGCGGTCCAGGCTGCCGGGCGTATTGCGTGCGATATCAATACGCTCGGCGCCGATCTTCTGACGCTGTCGGCGCACAAGATCGGCGGTCCAAAGGGCGTCGGGGCGCTGGTCAAGCGTGACGATGCGCTGCACCTCGATCCATTGCTGAAGGGCGGCGGGCAGGAACGCGGCACCCGCGCCGGCACCGAGAACGTTGCGGCGATCGCCGGCTTCGGCGCGGCGGCAGCCGCGGCCCATTCGGCGCTGACGGCGGAAAGCGCCCGGGTCGCGTTGCTGCGCGACCGGCTGGAAACCGATATCAAGGCCGCCACCCCCGATGCCATCATCTTCGGAGCCGGCGCTCAGCGCGTGCCTAACACC
>JBKKAF010000085.1:0-6655 GCA_046714775.1 Xanthobacteraceae bacterium
GGGACGATGCCGCCGCGGGTGACTGTGTTGTCCGGCGAGGCGAGGAAGGCGATGGTGGCCGCCACCTCCTCGACCTTGGGCCACGTCCCGTGGTCGGCCTTGGGCATGGCGGCGCGGTTGGCCGGCGTGTCCATGATCGAAGGGGCGACCGCGTTGACCAGGATGCCCTGCTTCGCCACTTCGTCCGCCAGCGCCACGGTGAGCGCGGCGACGGCGGCCTTGCTGGCGGTATAGGCGGTCATGCCGGCGCCGCTGCGCCATTCGAGCGCCGGCCGCGCGGCCACATTGACGATGCGTCCGCCCTGGCCGGCACGGGTGATGGCGCTGACCGCCGCCCGGCAGCACAGAAATGCCGTCACCAGATTTATCTCAATCTGCTGTATGAGGTCGGCCTTCTTGGTCTCGCCGATCGGGGCCATGGTGAAGCCGCCGGCGAGATGGATCGACGCCCACAGCGCCGGTATGCCGTCGAACAGGCGCGCGACCGCGGTTTCGTCGGTCAGGTCGGTCGGCCCGCTGAGCGTGACCTGGGCGTGGCTGCGCAACCCAAAGCGTTCGGCTTCCGCCGCGTGCACATAAGGCACGTGGCAAACCGCGCCGGCCCCGATCAGCGCGCCGACCATCGCGGTCCCAAGCGCGCCGGTCCCGCCTGTCACCACCACGTGGCGGCCGCCAAAATCCACGTCGCCCTCCGGAAAAGTGAACTGCAAGCGCAATGATGCGCCCTGTGCCATCCTGCCGCCAAGAGGGAATCAAGACGGGAATCAAGGGGAATCAGCAAGCCATGGCCGATTTCGATCTTGCGATCGTGGGCGGCGGCATCAATGGCGCCGCGATCGCGCGCGATGCCGCCGGCCGCGGCTTTCGCGTGTTGCTGGTGGAGCAGCACGACCTCGGCTCCGGCACCTCGTCGGCCTCAACCAAGCTGATCCACGGCGGCCTGCGCTATCTCGAACAGGGCGACTTTCGCCTCGTGCGCGAGGCCTTGGCCGAACGCGAAGTGTTGATGCGCATCGCCCCGCATCTGGTGCGGCCGATGCGCTTTCTGCTGCCGGCGGAGCCCGGCTTGCGTCCGGCCTGGATGCTGCGCTTTGGGCTGTTCCTCTACGATCGTCTGGGCGGCCGCAGAGCGCTGCCGGGAACGCGCACCGTCGATCTCAGCCGCGATCCGCTTGGGCTTCCGCTCAAGGGCCGCTACCGCTACGGCTTCGAATATTCTGACTGCCGCACCGACGATGCACGCCTGGTCGTGCTCAATGCGCTCGATGCGGCCGAGCGCGGCGCCGTGATCCGCACCCGCACGCGGTGCGTGGAGGCCCATCGCGACAACAGTCGTGATGGCGCTCGTGATGGTACTCGTGATGGTGCTCATGATGGTATTTGGCGCCTTGTGCTCGAAGTGCGCGGACGGCGTGACGTCGCGACCGCGCGCGCTTTGATCAATGCGACCGGGCCGTGGGCGGCGCTATTCAATGAGACGGTGCTGCAGCGGCCGCCGCTCGATCATTTCCGGCTGGACAAAGGCAGTCACATTGTCGTGCCACGGCTGTTCGACCATGACCGCGGCTACGTGTTCCAGACCATCGACCGCCGTGTCGTGTTCGCTCTGCCGTTCGAAAGCGACTTTACGCTCATCGGCACCACCGACCGGCGCTTTTCCGGCGACCCCAGCCGCGTGGCGCCGGATGCCGACGAGATCGCCTATCTCTGCAGCGTCGCGAACGATCATTTCCGCGCGCGGACATCGCCCGCCGACGTGGTCTGGGCGTTTGCCGGCGTCCGCTCGCTCTATGATGACGGCTCGCTCAAGTCGCAGGACGTGACCCGCGACTATGTGCTTGCGCTTGACGAGCGGGACGGGGCGCCGCTGCTCACGCTCTATGGCGGCAAGATCACCACCTATCGCCGGCTGGCGGAAGCGGCGCTCGATCGCCTTGCCGGCGTGCTCGGCTCGCGGCCAGCCTGGACCGCGGACGCGGTGCTGCCGGGCGGCGATATCGTGCTCGGTGCGCTCGAACGGCTGATCGCCGAGACGCGCAACGCCTGGCCGTTCCTCGACGAAGCCCATGTCCGGCGCCTGGTGCAGGCCTATGGCACCCGCGTGGCCCGCATTCTCGGCTCGGCCGCAAGGTCTGACGATCTTGGGCCTCGTTTTGGCGCCGACCTCACCGCCGCGGAAGTCGGCTATCTGATGACCCACGAATGGGCGCAGACCGAAGACGACGTGCTGTGGCGGCGCAGCAAGCTGGGCTTGCGCTTTTCGCGCGAGGAGCGGGCGCGTCTGGCCACCTTCATGGCCGGCATGATCGGCCGGCCAGGCGACTGACCGGCGCAGTTGATTACAATTTTAATGACTACAGTTTTACCGGCCGGATTCACGCGGTTCTAAGCGGACAATGCTTTGATTATTTGTGTTGGATTGTACGTGCATTTGACGCGCCGGTTCGCCCTGCAGGACGCGCATATGAACTCACTGGCAAAAGACGTCAGGACCTTGATGGGACTGATCAGGGTTCTGGTGGTCGACGACGAATATTATTCGCGCAAGGTTATTCGTACGTTGCTGATGGCGCTCGGCACCACCAAGATCGACGAAGCCGACGGCGGCGCCGATGGCCTCGATGCGATCCGTTCGGTGGCGCCCGACGTGGTCCTGCTCGACTGGGAAATGCCGGGGATGGACGGCGCGGAATTCGTCCGTCAGGTGCGTTCGCCCGCCACCTTTCCGGTGCCGAACGTGCCCATCATCATGCTGACCGGACATAGCGAGCGTTCCCGCGTGATCGAAGCGGTGCGCGGCGGCGTCCATGAATTCCTGTTGAAGCCGGTTTCCGGCAATGCGTTGCAGGCCCGTATCGTCTCCGTCCTGACCAAGCCGCGCAACATGGTGCGGCGCGGCGACTATTACGGACCGGAGCCGCGCAAGCTGTCGAGTTACAAGCCCGAGCTCGAAAGCTATCTGCAGCGCGAGCAAGACAAGCGCGCGCAACAGCCAACCTGTCAGATCTTCGCGACGTGAGTGCCATGCAGACGGCGTTGTCGAAACAAGAAATCGAGCGGCTGCTGCGCACGCTCGGAGTATTGGTCGTCGACGACAACCAGTATATGCGCAGGATCGTGCGCAATCTGCTGATCGGTATCGGCGTCAAGCAGGTCTATGAGGCGGCCGACGGCATGGCCGGTCTCGAAGCGATCCGCACCGTCGCGCCCGATCTTGTTATCCTGGATTGGGAGCTGCCGCTCCTGAACGGCACCGAACTGGTACGGATCGTGCGCTCACCCGATGTCTTTCCGGCGCCGGATGTGCCGATCATCATGCTGAGCGCCTATGGCGAGCGCTGGCGCGTGGTCGAGGCGGCGCGGCTCGGGGTCAACGAGTATCTGCGCAAGCCGGTCTCCGCGAAGGCACTGCTCGATCGCATGGTCTCGATCCTCGTCAAGCCGCGTCCGGCGGTGCAGGTCGGAGACTATTATGGCCCGCAGCCGCGCAAGCTGTTCACCGATCCGGTGCGCGCACCCGTGCCCGCGCCGGCGCCGCAGGGCACGCCGCTCAACTGATCTTCTCCGCTGCTCGGTTTCCAAGGAGATTGAGCGCCGCGCCGCATGCCGGTAGCGTGGCGCCATGGCGGGCGTCGGCGCGGACAGCAAAAGCAGTCATAGTAAGGGCAGTCCTGGCATCACCAGCGCGCGGCGGACATTCGCGCCCTGGGCCGATCCCGCGGCACGGCCGCTGCTGCGCTTCGACGGGGTGAGCAAGCGCTTTTCCGGCGTGAGCGCCGTCGACAATCTCTCGCTCGACATCTTCGACAGTGAATTCTTTGCGCTGCTCGGCCCGTCCGGCTGCGGCAAGACCACGCTGTTGCGGCTGCTCGCCGGCTTCGAGGCGCCGGACGCGGGGCGCATTCTGCTCGACGGCGAGGATATCGCGCGCGTGCCGCCGCACCGGCGGCCGGTCAACATGATGTTCCAGAGCTATGCGCTGTTTCCGCATCTCAGCGTCGAAGGCAATGTTGCGTTCGGGCTCAAGCAGGATGGCCTGTCGAAAGCCGAGATTGGCGCGCGCGTCGCGGAGGCGCTGGCGCTGCTGAAGCTCGATGGCCTCGGCAAGCGCAGGCCGAACCAGCTCTCCGGCGGCCAGCGCCAGCGGGTCGCGCTGGCGCGCGCTTTGGTCAAGCGCCCGCGCGTTCTGCTGCTCGACGAGCCGCTCGCCGCGCTCGACAAGAAGCTGCGCGCACAGACGCAGTTCGAGCTGGTGCATTTGCAGGAGAAGCTCGGCCTGACCTTCATCATCGTCACCCATGACCAGGAAGAGGCCATGACAATGGCCGACCGCATCGGCGTGATGAACGAGGGGCGGCTGATGCAGGTCGCCACCCCGCCGGAAATCTACGAACAGCCGAACTCACGCTGGGTCGCCGACTTCATCGGCGACGTGAACCTGATCGAGGGCACGGTTACCGATGCGGACGCGGGCGGCATCACCATGATGAGCCAGTCCGCTGGCAAGCTGCGCGCGGCGCCGTCGCGCGAGGCGAGGGTGGGAGAAACGGTATGGGTGGCGGTACGGCCGGAAAAGCTCACCCTCAGCCATGAGCGGCCGGCGGCGGAGGAGAATTGCGCCACAGGCCAAGTCGTGAACATCGGCTATCTCGGCGATCTGTCGATCTACCAGGTGCGGCTCGACAGCGGCGTGGTGATGAAGGCGGCACTGGCCAACCGCAGCCGCCTGATCGAGCGGCCGATCGGCTGGGACGACCGCGTGTGGCTCTCCTGGCCGCCCTCAGCCGGCGTGGTGCTGACGCGATGAAGCGGGATCGGGCGGCAGGAATGACGGCGAGCGCACCACATGGCGCCTGGGGCCGCCGGCTGGTCGTGCTCATCCCCTATCTCTGGCTTGCTGCGTTTTTCCTCGTCCCTTTCCTGATCGTGCTGAAGCTCAGCCTGTCGCAGACGGCGATCGCCCAGCCGCCCTATCTGCCGCAATTCGATCTCGCCGCCGGTCTCACGGGTCTGAAGGAATTCATCGGCGCGCTGTCGCTCGACAATTATCGGCTGCTGTTGTCGGACTGGCTCTATCTCTCGTCCTATTTGCACAGCCTCTCGGTCGCGCTCCTCTCCACCGCATTGCTGCTCCTGATCGGCGTGCCGCTCGCCTATGGCATCGCGCGCGCGCCACGCGGCTTGCAGCCGGTGCTGTTCGTGCTGGTGGTGCTGCCGTTCTGGACCTCGTTCCTGATCCGCATCTATGCCTGGATGACCATCCTGCAGCGCGACGGGTTGCTCAATCAGGCGCTGCTTGGGCTCGGCCTGGTCAGCGAGCCGCCGGTCTGGCTGTCCACCGACACCGCCGTCATCATCGGCATGGTCTATTCCTATCTGCCGTTCATGGTGCTGCCGATCTATGCCACGCTGGAGAAGATCGACCCGACGTTGCTGGAAGCCGCCGCCGATCTCGGCTGTCCGCGCTGGAAGGCTTTTTGGCTGGTGACCTTGCCGCTCGCGCTGCCCGGCGTGACCGCCGGCGCGCTGCTTTGCTTCATTCCCATCGTCGGCGAATTCGTCATCCCCGATCTGCTCGGCGGCTCTGAGCGCCTGATGATCGGGCAGACCGTGTGGACGGAATTCTTCGCCAACAAGGATTGGCCGGTCGCCTCCGCCGTCGCGGTCGTGCTGCTCGGCCTGCTGGTGGCGCCGATCGTGCTCTATCAGCAGCGCCAGGCGCGGGCGCTGGAAACGGGGCGCTGACATGCGCAGGGAAACGTCCTGGTTCAACATCGTGTCGGTCGTGCTGGGGCTCGCCTTCCTCTATCTGCCGATCTTTATCCTGGTGATCTATTCCTTCAATGCCTCGCGGCTGGTCACCGTCTGGGGCGGCTGGTCCACGCGCTGGTACGTGGAACTGTTCAACAACGCGGCGATGCTCGACGCCGCCTGGGTGACGCTACGCATCGCCTTCGTGTCGGCCACCGCCGCCACCGTGCTCGGCACGCTGGCCGCGCTCACGCTGGTGCGCGGCGGACGTTTCCGCGGCCGCGTGCTGTTCACCGGTCTCGTCTATGCGCCGCTGGTGATGCCGGAGGTGATCACCGGGCTGGCGCTGCTGCTCCTGTTCGTGGCGGTCGAGGTGGATCGCGGCTTCTGGACCGTCACCGTTGCCCACACCACGCTGACCGCCTGCTTCGTCACCGTGGTGGTGCAGGCGCGGCTGATCGGCTTCGACCGCAGCCTGGAGGAGGCGGCCATGGATCTCGGCTGCACCCCCCGCCAGACCTTCTTCCGCGTCACCCTGCCGCTGATCGCACCGGCGCTGGCGGCCGGCTGGATGCTTGCCTTCACGCTCTCGCTCGACGATCTGGTGATTGCGAGCTTCACCAGCGGGCCCGGCGCCACCACGCTGCCGATCCGCATCTACTCGGAAGTTCGCCTCGGCGTGCGGCCGGAGATCAATGCGATCTGCACGATTTTCATCGCTCTGGTGGCGGTCGTGGTCGTGGCCGCGTCACTGTTCCTGAAAGTGTCAGGCGGACGCACGCGCGCTACGCCGCTCGGCGCGCAGCTCTAGTGGGAGCGAATTCCCTCCCCCTGAAAGGGGGAGGGTTAGGGTGGGGGTCGTCGTTGCCATCGGGGGCCCCCCCCCGCGGCGGAGGCAAAAAAA
>JBKKAF010000086.1:0-7924 GCA_046714775.1 Xanthobacteraceae bacterium
CTATCTCGCCTATCACGACCAGGAATGGGGCGTGCCGGAATTCGACGACAGCGCGCTCTACGAAAAGCTGGTGCTCGACGGCTTCCAGGCCGGGCTGTCGTGGATCACCATCCTGCGCAAGCGGGAAAATTTCCGCCGCGCCTTCGACGGCTTCGTGGCGGAAAAGATCGCGCGCTACACGCCGAAGAAGATCGAGCGCCTGATGCAGAACGCCGGCATCGTACGCAACCGCATGAAGATCGAGGGCGCGGTCGCATCGGCGCGCGCCTGGCTCACGGTGATGGACAAAGGCCCCGGCTTCTCGCGGCTGCTGTGGGACTTCGTCGACGGCCGGCCCAAGATAAACAATTTCCGCACGAGCAAGCAGATACCGGCGGAAACCGACCTGTCGAAAAAAATCTCCAAGGAACTCGCTGCGCGCGGCTTCAAGTTCTGCGGCCCGACTATCGTCTATGCCTTCATGCAGGCGGTCGGCATGGTCAACGATCATTTGGTGAGCTGCCACCGCCATGAGGCTTGCGCTTCTCTCGCTCAACCTTCCCCCTTGCGGGGGGATCGCTCAGTGTGATGGCATCGAAGAAAGCACCACCCGCCCCAACCCTCTCCCGCAAGGGAGGAGAGAGAAATGTTCCGCGCGCTTGGCAGCGCATGCTGTCGGGGCGGCGGCTCGACCTGCTCGATCCGTCGGCGCTCGACATCGAGGTCGCGGATATCGCGCACGGGCTTGCCCGGATGGCGCGCTGGAACGGCCAGACTGACGGCGCGCACATCTTCTCGGTGGCGCAGCACTCGCTGCTGGTGGAAACCGTCGCGCGTCAGGGCGCCCGGCTCGATCGCAAGGGGCGGCTGGCGGTGCTGCTGCACGACGCGCCGGAATACGTGATCGGCGATATGATCTCGCCGTTCAAGGCGGTGATCGGCGATTCCTACAAGGCGGTGGAGGCCCGCCTGCTTGCCGCCATCCATCTGCGCTTCGGCCTGGCGGCAAAGCTACCCGCCGAACTGCTCGGTCTGATCAAGGCCGCCGACCGTGCCGCGGCCTATCTGGAAGCGACCCGGCTCGCGGGTTTTTCGGCGGCAGAAGCCGCGCGTTTCTTTGGCCGCCCGCCGCGGCTGCCGGTCGCGATCGAGCGCGATTATCTCACGCCCTGGCCCGCGGAAACCGCCGAGGCGCGCTATCTGGAACGGTTCGCGCTGCTGGCCGGCGGGTGATGCGTCGCTTTCCCGCCAATATTCGACGCCATACATAGAATTCGGAAAATCGCTCGGAAGATTCGCATGCTGCATGTCTGCTCGCTGGCCCGCCTGCACGAAACGGTCGAGGAAACCGGCGCCGGCCACATCGTCACGCTGTTGAAGGACACCGATCTGGTGATGCGGCCGCCAAGCATCGCGGCCGACGGCCATCTCATTCTCGGCATGGACGACATCACCGCGGAGATGGACGGCTACACCGCGCCCTGCGACGAGCATATCGGCAAGCTGATCGCCTTTGTGCGCGCCTGGGGCCGCGCCAAGCCGATGGTGGTGCACTGCTATGCCGGCATCAGCCGTTCGACGGCCGGCGCCTTCGTCGCCGCCTGTGCGCTCAACCCCGGCCGCAGCGAGCTCTCCATCGCGCAGGCGATGCGGCGCGCCTCGATCACCGCCACGCCCAATGCGCGCATCGTGTCGATCGCCGACCGCATGCTCGGGCGCTCTGGCCGGATGACGGCGGCGATCGAAACCATCGGCCGCGGTCACATGGCCTATGAGGCCAATCCGTTCCGGCTCGATCTGGATTAACCCGTCCCCGCCCCGGCTGCGCAAAAGCTGCGCCATCGCGCCCACTTGTCCGCCTATCGGCACCGACGTACCGTGTGATGGCCCATAACGGAAACCGTCACGATCCAGGCGATCAACCGGGACCGGCCGGGCACCTTTACGAGGAGGGGAATGCCGATGCCGCACCTTCGCTCCACCCTGCTGCTGCCGGTTGCGCTGGCCGGTCTCATGGCGGCCGCCCAAGGGACCGCGCAAGCGCAAACGGACGATTACTTCCGGGGCAAGACCGTCAGCATCGTGGTCGGCTTCACCCCGGGCGGCGGCTACGACCTCAATGCCCGCGCCGTGGCGCGCCATTTCGGCAAGCACATCCCGGGCAATCCCAATGTGGTGGTGCAGAATATGCCGGGCGCCGGCAGTCTCACTTCGGTGCGCTATCTCGACGCCACCGCGCCGAAGGACGGCACCGCCATCACCGTGTTCAATCCCGGTCTCGTCACGCAATCCATCGTCGAGCCGGACAAGGTCAATCTGGACTTCAGAAAAGTGGCGTGGGTCGGCTCGGTCGCGCCCGATTTTCGTGTCTGCTACGGCTACGGTCCCAACGGCGTCAAAAGCTGGGCCGAGCTGATGGCGCGCAACGAATTCATCCTCGGCACCACGTCGAAGGGAGCCGGCAGCTATATCAACGGCGCGATCCTGCGGCAGGTGTTCAACGCGCCGGTGCGGCAGATCATCGGCTTCCCCGGCAGCGCCGAGCAGCGGCTCGCGACCGAGCGCGGCGAGCTCGACGGCGACTGCGGCTCGTTCAACAGCATACCTATCGCCTGGGTACAGGAGCGCCGGGTGCATCCGTTCGTCCGCTTCACCGAGCAGCGGGCGGCGGATATTCCGGAAAGCGCGGTGTTCATCGGCACCTTTGCCAAGACCCAGGAGCAGCGCCAGCTGCTCGACGTGCTGAGTGCCGCCGACGGCATCGGACGTCCTTTCATCATGTCGAAGCAGGTGCCGGCCGAGCGACTCGCGATCATGCGCAAGGCGTTCATGGACACCACCAAGGACCCGGCCTTCATGGCGGACATGGAGAAGCAGAAGCTGCCGCTCATTCCCCTGGCCGGCGAGGCGGCCGAAGTCACCGTCGACAAGATGATCAACGTGCCGCCGCACATCGTTGCCAAGGCCAAGACGATCTACGAATAAGACGATCTACGAATAAGGCGATCTACGAATAGCAGCACAAAAGAAGAAGGTTGGAGGCCCGGCCTGGAGTTGAACCAGGATTTAGGACGGTGCCCCGTCCTTTGCGTCGCCGTTCCGCCACCGGGCCGTTTGGAGCGGGTGGAAGGGATCGAACCCACGTCTCGACCCTGGAAGGCCGTGCTCTTCCACTGAGCTACACCCGCAACATGGCGAGCCTTAGCGTTTCTGCAGGAACGGGCAAAGCAATCCCTGCGGATAACCTAATGGATGATTATGGGGCATCGGCTGCTACAATCGGCCATGACCGAGACCCCCCTCACCCCGATCGAGATCGGGTTAACCGCCGCGATCGTCACGGTTAAGGACGACGAACCGGCGATCCTGGTGGCCGGCGACGGCAGCAAGGGCGAGCCGCGCGCCGGACTGCCATTCGGCCCCTTCGATCCGGTGGCGCACCGCACCTTCGAGATCGGATTGCGCGCCTGGGTGGAAGCGCAGACCGGGCTCGCGGTCGGCTATGTGGAGCAGCTTTACACTTTCGGCGATCGCGGCCGCCATGCCCATGCCGGCGATGTCGGGCCGCATATGGTTTCGGTCGGCTATCTCGCGCTTACCCGCATGCCGGAGAATGTCGCGGTGCTGCACGAAGCGGGCGCCGGCTTTGAACCCTGGTACCGCTATTTTCCGTGGGAGGATTGGCGTGAGCGGCGGCCGGAAATTCTCGACCGCGAAATCCTGCCGCTGCTCAACGACTGGGCCGGGCGCTCCAACAAGCCGGAGCCCGGGCGCGCACTTGGCCGGCGCGAGCGGCTGCGGCTCTGCTTCGGCGGCGGCGGCAGTCCGTGGGATGAGGAGAAGGTGCTCGACCGCTACGAACTGCTTTACGAAGTGGGTCTGATTGAGGAGGCGCGGCGCGACGGCCGGGAGGCGGCGCTCGGACGCCGCTCAATGCCCGTGTTGGGTGAGCTGATGCGCTACGACCACCGGCGCATTCTCGCCACTGCCATCGCACGGTTGCGCGCCAAGTTGAAATACCGCCCCGTGGTGTTCGAACTGATGCCGCGCGAATTCACGCTCACCGAATTGCAGCGCACGGTCGAGGCGATTTCCGGACGGCTTTTGCACAAGCAGAATTTCCGCCGCCTGGTGGAGACCGCTGCTCTGGTCGAGCCGACCGGCGAGATGGCGACCGCGACCGGCGGGCGGCCGGCCGCGGTGTTCCGCTTCCGCCGCGAGGTCTTGGCCGAGCGCCCGGCCGCCGGTTTGCGCTTGGGCGCGCGCGGTTAAGGTCCTTTCCCCGGCTGCGTTCCTTGCGTAGCATCCACGGTTCGGGGGCGGCTCATGGATTTTTGGATTCTTCTCGGTTTATTGCTGCTGGCCTTTCCGATCATCGCCATCATCGCCTTGGTCAAGGCTTTGGGAGCGAGCGATCGCTTGTCACGGCTTGAATTCCGGCTGAACGCCATCGAAGGACGGCTGGCTGTCGGCGCGGCGGCCGCAACGTCAGCGAAACCGGCCGCGCCCCTGCCGGAAACGCTGCCCACGCCAGCGGCGGAGCCGTTGCGGCCCACGCCAGCGGCGGAAATGCCGAAGCCGGTGGTTCCGCCGATCGCCGCCGCCACTCCAACCGCACCGCCATCGGTCGCGCCCGCGCAGGCGCCGGGGCCGAGCCTGGAAGAACGCTTCGGCACCCAATGGGTGGTGTGGGTCGGCGGCATCGCCCTCGCCTTCGGCGGATTTTTCCTGGTGCGCTATTCCATCGAACAAGGCTGGTTCGGCCCCGGCATGCGCATTTTTCTCGGCGCGCTGCTGGCCGCGGCATTGATCGCAGCCGGGGAATGGACGCGGCGCCAGGAGCAGCTCACCGGCATCGGCGGGATTCCTTCCGCGCATATTCCAAGCATCCTGACCGCGGCCGGCACCGCGGTCGCCTATGCCGACGTCTATGCCGCCTATGCGCTCTATGCATTCATCACGCCGGGCACCGCGTTCGTGCTGCTGGGCATCGTGGCGCTGGCCACGCTGGCGGCGGCCCTGCTGCACGGGCCGGCGCTGGCCGGTCTCGGGCTGATCGGCGCCTATGTCACGCCGCTGATCGTTTCCTCCGAGGCGCCGAATTATTGGGCGCTTTATCTCTATCTCGCCTTCGTCACCGCCGCCGCCTTTGCGCTGGCGCGGCTGCGGCTGTGGCGCTGGCTCGCCATCACCGCGGTGGTGTTCGGATTCTTCTGGACGCTGCCCGGTCTCGAAGCCGCTCGCGTGGTGGCGCTCGATGCGCACCTGTTCCACGTGATCGTCGGATTTGCGCTCGCCGCCGCTCTGATCGTTTCCGGCCTGTGGTTCGGTCCGGACGCAGAGCCCGGCGAGATCGACGGCATCTCGTCGGCCGCGCTGTTCGTCTATCTGCTCGCCGCCGCCTTGCTGGTGCTCGCCAGCCGGCACGACATGCTGGCGCTGCTTGCCTTCGTGGCGCTGGTCGCCGCCACCACCGCCATCGCCTGGAAGACGGAGGCCGCTACGCCCGCAGTGCCGGGAGCGGCGCTTTTGGTCGCCATCGTGTTCGGGCAATACGCGGTCGATATTAATGTCGAGCGTCTCATTCTGCCGTCGGGCCCGACCGCAGGCGCGGTGCCGGAACCGGAGCGCGTGTTCTTCGGCACCCATCTCGCCTTCGGCATCGGTCTCGCCGCATTGTTCGGCGGCGCCGGATTTATGGCGCAGGGGCGCTCGAGCAAGCCCCTGGTGCCGATGCTGTGGGCCGCCGCGGCGGTGTCGGCGCCGATCGCGATTTTGGTCGCGCTCTATTATCGCATCACCCATTTCGACCGCTCGGTGCCGTTCGCCGCGGCGGCGCTGTTGCTCGCGGCTTTGTTCGCGCTCGCCACCGAGGCGCTCAGCAAGCGCGAGCCGCGTCCCGGGCAAGCAGCGGCCGAGGCGATCTTCGCCACCGGCGCGGTCGCTGCGCTCGCGCTCGCCTTCACTATGGCGCTGGAAAAAGGCTGGCTCACCATTGCACTGGCGCTGATGGTGCCGGGCATCGCCTGGATTTCCCTGCAACGGCCGTTACCGGCTCTGCGCGTGCTGGCAGCCGTGCTGATCGCGGTGGTGATGGCGCGCATCGCGTTGCAGCCGGGAATTGTCGGACGCAATGTCGGCACCACACCGATCTTGAACTGGCTGCTGTACGGCTATGGCGTGCCGGCCGCGGCGTTCTGGCTCGCCGGCCATCTGTTGCGCCGCCGCGCCGACGACGTGCCGGCGCGCATGGCCGATTCCGCCGCGCTGGTCTTTGCCGTGATGTTGGTGTTTCTGGAAATCCGCCACCTGATGAACGACGGCAGTATTTTCCGCGAGCAGGTCGGCTTGGCCGAGCTCGGATTGCAGGTCTGCACCGGGCTTGCCATGACCATCGGGCTGGAACGGCTGCGCCATATCACCCGCAGCGCCGTGCATAACTTTGGCGCTTTGGTGATCGCCGCCTTGACGTTCGGGGGCATCGTGCTCGGCCTTGTGCTCACGGAGAATCCGATGGTCACGGGCGAGCCGGTCGGCGGGCGTTTCTTCAACCTGATCCTGCTCGCTTATGCGCTGCCGGCGGCGCTGGTCGCTACGCTTGCTCTGCTGACGCGCGGAAGGCGCCCGCAGGCCTACAGCACTGTGGCGGCGGTCACCGCCGTGGCGCTGGCGCTGCTCTATCTCTCGCTCGAGGTGCGCCGGCTGTTCCACGGCCCGGTGCTGCCGATCGGGCCGACCACCGACGCCGAGCAATATGCCTATTCGGCAGTATGGCTGATGTTCGGCGTGGCGCTGCTGGCGATCGGCGCTGCGCTGCGCTCGCAACCGGTGCGCATCGCCTCCGCCGCCGTGATGGTGCTGACCGTGCTGAAAGTGTTCCTTGTCGATATGAGCGACCTGGAAGGCATCTACCAGGCGCTGTCGTTCATCGGGCTGGGCGTGGTGCTGATGGGCATCGGCTGGTTCTATCAGCGGCTGTTGTTTCCGCGGCGCGCGCCGCCGTTCGCCGCGCCGTCAACGACGTAGCGCGAAGTCGGCCTGACCGAATCTGATTCCCTCCCCCTTTCAGGGGGAGGTATAGAAAAGCGTCTACACCGCTCAATTCTTCCCGATCCAAAATGAAAGAGAGCGGCGAACCCGCCGCTCTCCGCTTACTGCCAATGCGCGCGGCGGTCAGTCGGCCGCCTCGACATACATGAAGACCTTGTCGTCGTTGTCGCGGGTCTTGGTGAAGCGCTTGACCACCTGCACCTGGTAGCGCTCAGGCGTTTTCCATTCGACCACCGACCGGACGACGCCGTCCTTGTCGTCGGACCGCCGTGTGGACTTGGCCTCCGGAATGCAGGCTTCGATGTTCTTGATCAGGTTGGCTTCCGTCTGATCGGCCGCGCGATGGCTCAGCCGTTCGATGTAACAATGATAATTGTCGATCTCGACGTCGATCCGGCAGCCTTGAAAGCCGGGAAGCTGGACGTTGGCGTCCCACTGCTGCAGCTTTTCGTAATATTGGCCGGTCTTGAACGTCATATATTTGTTCTTGGTGTCGGCCATGATGCGCTTCAGCGTCGGGCAGAAGCCGGACTGCGCCGACACCGGCGCGGCCGAAACGAGGACGATCGCCAGCACGCCGGCAACAACGGCGGCGATCCGTCTTGAAGCCTGTGGATCCATCGAACCAATCATCGGTGCTTCTCCAACCTGTTACGCCCCCTCGCGGCAGGCCGCGGGACGGGCAAAAGCTACCATCCGGGCCGCAACGCGACCATATGCTTGGGCGCCGTGAACAAGAAAATTCAGGTTCTGGCGTTCTCGGGTTTTGAAACGGGTTGTGGTGCCGCGACGTCGCGATTTAAGCGATTGCGCGGCGGTCTGAAATGAGAAGCGTCAGTCCCCGGCCGACGCCGTCACCGCCGCCGAATGGATCGGCAGCGGGCCGCGCGGACGC
>JBKKAF010000087.1:0-7703 GCA_046714775.1 Xanthobacteraceae bacterium
CTTCAAGGCTGGCAATTGCCGACGTTGCGGAAGAATCAAAGAAGCCACCGGTTCCGATACCGTAGTTCGTGGCAGGAGCGAGTGTCTGAATGAGGACGCCGCCGGGCGCCGGAACCGTAGATGTCACCGTTTCCCGGAACTGGTTCAGCCATTGCCCGGCGATTTCGACACCCCATGCGGAGCCCCACAACCGGGCGCCGGCGCGGACTTCCGAACCACCGGTCCAGCCGTAATCGAAGTCATCTGACCTGAGGAGATTTCCGGTCCCCGGCGATGCGGACCCCGAGATGAGTGGCGTCGAGTCCGCCCTGGTCCGGGTCATGGCCAATCCGGAGATTTCCAGATAGCCGACGAACACAGGCGCCACCGGAGGCAACGCCTTGACCGGAATGTCTGCCGCCTTGGCGGTTCCGCCCAGCGCGAGCATTGCAAGCGCGATGCTTCTTAGGGAAGCGGTCTTCATCGTAAAACCCCGATTGCCCTGGCGTGGCTATAAACTAGCACAACCGACCCGCAATTAATGTTTCATTTTGGCAACAAGCACAGAAAATCTCGCGCCAAAGGACCAGACTGCTGTGCCCCCAACGCGCGCCATCGGCTTGCCATTGATGAACACATTGCCGGAGCCGCGCACGACCACGCCGCAATTGGTGCGGTCGCCGAGTCGCGCCGCCGGCTTGCCATTGATGAAGACGTTGCTCGACCCTTCGTTGACGCCACCGCCCGGTGTGGTGGTCGCTCGCCCACGCGCGCTGCCGGAAGGCCGCCCGACTGGACGTCCGAACTGCCGTGCACGATCACGCCGGGAGCGGCGTTTCCGTTTGCGCATGGGCCGCGCCCGCGATCGCGCAGACGAGGCCAAAAATCAGCGAGGTCTGGCGAACGTCATGGGAAGAATCCACGGTTCGAAGGACAACAAACTCGTCGCATTTTAGGCTGAATACAAGGCTTCTGCCGCAGCGCATCGTCATTGATTGCGTTAAACCTTTGTAACGGGAAGGCAAAACGAGGTTCATTGATGGCACGACGCCCGGAGATGGCGCAGGAATTGGCGGAAATGCTTGCCGTTCAGGCCCTTAGCTTCATTGCCGCGGAACCCGAGCGGCTTGGCCGCTTCCTGGCGATCACCGGGATCGAAGCGCAGTCGCTGCGCGATGCCGCGCGCGAGCCGAACTTCCTCTCCGGCGTGCTCGATCATCTCGTTGGTGACGATTCCTTGATGCGGGCCTTCGCCGAACACGACGGCATTGATCCGCTCGACGTAGTTCGGGCGCGCAGCGTGCTCGGCAGCGCCCCTGGCGACGTTTCATGACGGCGCCCGCTTGCACGCCCGTGACGTCGATGGCCGTCGCTGCGACATCCCACCCGGGCTTCTGCCGCGACTGCCGCGCGGACGCGGCGGAGAACGTAATCCGCTGTCGGACCTGCGGCTCGCCCCGGCTGCTGCGCCATCCGGAATTGAGCGCCTTGACTGTCGCACATGTCGACTGCGACGCCTTCTATGCCACCATCGAGAAGCGCGACGACCCATCGCTCGCCGACCAACCGGTGATCATCGGTGGCCGGCAGCGCGGCGTGGTGCTGACGGCATGCTACCTCGCACGCAGCTACGGTATCCGCTCGGCAATGCCGATGTTCGAGGCGCGGCGGCTGTGTCCCTCGGCCACGGTGGTGCGGCCCGACATGGAAAAATATGTGCGTGTCGGCCGCCAGGTCCGCGAGCTGATGCGCGCGCTCACGCCCTTGGTGGAGCCGGTCTCGATCGATGAAGCGTTCATGGATCTTGCGGGGACCGAGCGCCTGCACGGCATGTCGCCAGCCAAAGCGCTCGCCGGATTTGCGGCCCGCGTCGAGCGCGACGTCGGTATCACCGTGTCGATCGGCCTGTCGCGCAACAAGTTCCTCGCCAAGATCGCGTCCGATCTGGACAAGCCGCGCGGATTTGCCGTGCTCGGCACGACCGAGGCGCCGGGATTTCTGGCTACGAAACCGGTGACCCAGATTTTCGGCGTGGGCAAGGCCGCCGAGAGCCGCTTTGCGCGCGATGGCGTGCGCACCATCGCCGACCTGCAGCAGTTGGGCAGCGCCGAGTTGGCGCGCCGCTACGGCACCGAGGGCGCGCGGCTTGCGCGGTTGGCTTCGGGCATCGACGATCGCCCGGTGCGGCCGAGCCGCGAGGCCAAGAGCATTTCGGCCGAGACGACATTCGTCCGCGACCTGGCGGACTTTCGTCCGCTCGAGCTGCATCTCTGGCGGCTGACCGAAAGAGTCTCCGCTCGTCTCAAAGCGCAGCAACTCGCCGGATCGACGGTGAACTTGAAGCTCAAGACCGCGGATTTCCGCATTCGGACGCGAGCCCAGTCGCTGGGCCATCCCACCCAACTGGCCGCCCGCCTGTTCGCCGCCGCCCGTGAACTGCTGGAGCGGGAGACCGACGGCTCGGCCTTTCGTCTCATCGGGATCGGCGTGTCGGCGCTCGCTCAGGCCGACGGCAGCGACTTTGCCGATCTGCTCGACCGCCGCACCGCCGAAGCCGAGCAAGCCGTCGACCGGCTGCGCGAGCGGTTCGGCGATGACGCGGTGGTAAAGGGGCTGGCCTTCGATCGGAATGATGACGTGGAGTGAGCCCTATTGGCAGGGCTTGCCGGCCTTGATCTCGAGCGATTTCAACTCGCCGCTGATGGAGAAATCGTTGTAGTCGAGCAGCAGCGCGCGCGAAATGCCGTTCTCGTAGACTTCGAAACTAATCGCATAAACCGGCGTCTGCTCGCCGCCCTTCGACGCCTGCTCGAAATAGCTCACGGTCACCGGCCAGCGTTTGAGCTTGGCGAGTTCCTGCTGCCCGGCCGCCGCATCGGTCGGTGTGCGCTCATCCGGTCCGATGGCGCGTCCGATCACCGTCAGCGTGCGATAGACTTTGTCGCCGGTTTCCGAGCCGTCATAGATCGGGAATTCGAGAACCGTCTGGCCCGCCCGAGCGGCATCGAGAATGCGCCGCACGTGCTCGGTCGGAAACACGATGGCGGCTTCCAGCGTGACCTTGTCATCCTTGGGCTTGGTCAAGGTGACGGCAATCCGGTCCGGCTGGCGCTCGGCGCTGCCATCCACCGAACTGATCAGGGTCTCGTTGAGATAGTTCTGGGAATTGAAACGATAGGACTTTGCGGCGGCGTCTTCCCAGCTGTTCGCCCGCAGATCGCTGAGCGTGACCTTGCCCTCGCCATTGTCGAGTTCGGAAACCTGGCGAAATTCGAGCACATAGCCCTCGCAAGAATTTCCAGAAAAATCGTAGAGAATCCGTCCGCGTGCCGATACCGCCGACTTGCCGCGGGTCTGGGCAAGCTTGAGCTCGTATACCGCGCGATGCGCAGCAAGATCACCGGAAGGCGACGACGCCGGCGCAGAGTAGGCCAATCCGCCGAACAGCAACGCTCCAGCGGCTGCGGCGGCAGCCGCAGCACCCCATCGATTGGCAACAATGCTCATTCGGATATGCCTTTTTTCACTGCCCGCTCACGGGCGAAGATAGGGACCGGCGGAAGCCTCCGCAACGGTGTTGAACCTGCGCGCCTTGCATGCCGGCCCGTGATCGGCGAAGACAGAGCAGCCGTAGCAGGCGTCCGGTAAACGATTGAGTGCAGGAGGAGAGCATCATGGCCCAGATCGAACAGAAACTCGCGGATTTGGGAATTGTGCTCTCCACCCCGGCGGCGCCGGTCGCCAATTATGTCGGTTTCGTTCGTACCGGCGCATTGCTGGTGGTCTCCGGTCAAATCTGCCTCGGTGCGGACGGCAAGCTGGTCGCCGAAGGCAAGCTCGGCGACACGGTATCGATCGAGGAAGGCCAAAAAGCGGCGCGCGCCTGCGCGGTAAACCTGCTGGCACAGATCAAGGCGGCGCTCGGCGACCTCGATAAAGTGGCGCGGGTGGTGCGGCTCGGCGGCTTCATCAATGCGGCACCCACCTTTGTAGACGGGCCGAAGGTGATGAATGGCGCCTCCGATCTCATGGTGGCGGTGTTCGGCGACAAGGGCCGCCACGCGCGGACCACGGTCGGCGTCGCCGCGCTCCCGCTCGACGCCGCGGTGGAAGTCGAAGGCCTGTTCGAGGTTGCCTAGGCGGCGCTCCGATGTCCGCTCTCGACTGGCTGATCGCACGCCCGGTCGCCCATCGCGGGCTGCACGACCTGGCGCGCGGCATCATCGAGAATACGCCGTCCGCCTTCGCCGCCGCGATTGCAGGGAATTACGCAATTGAATGCGATCTGCAGCTCGCCGGCGACGGCGAGGCCATGGTGCATCACGACGACGCGCTCGGCCGGCTCACCGAAGGCAGCGGCCGGCTCCATGCCATGACCACCGATGCGCTCAAGCGCGCTCCGTTTCGACACACCGGGGATCGCATGATGACGTTGAGCGAACTTTTACACTTGGTGGCCGGCCGGGTTCCGCTGGTGATCGAGTTGAAAAGCCGCTTCGACGGCGACCGGCGGCTGGTGATCAAAACCGCGCAGGTGCTGGCCGGCTATGCCGGGCGGGCCGCAGTGATGTCGTTCGATCCCGCGCAGATCAGGGCGTTGCGCGAGATCGCGCCGGAACTGCCGCGCGGCCTGGTTGCCGAGCGGCGCTACCGCGGTCCGCACCAAGGATCGCACCAAGTCCCGCGCGAAGACAGCGCTGGCGCCGAAACGCGCCGCGCCTTGGCCTACCTGCAGCAGGGCGTGCAGAGCCGTCCGCAGTTCGTCGCCTATGCGGTCAAGGACCTGCCGGCGACCTTGCCGCTCGCGGCCCACGTCCTCGGCCTGCCGGTGCTGACCTGGACCGTGCGCACCGATGAGGATCGCCAGCGCGCCGCGCGCTGGGCCGACCAGATGATTTTCGAGGGATTTCGGCCATAAAGCCGCGTTAGATCGCAGTCATGAAAATCGAGCCGGCCTCCATTGCGTCCAATGAAATCACACTGCGGGTCACCGGCGCGCTCAGCGAGGTACCCGCCGGCGCCTGGGATGCCTGTGCCGGGTCTTCTCGCGCGTTCGCGCCCCTGCATGCCGCTCAAGCAATGCCTCAAGACGCTTCAGCAGAATCCTCCGGATATCCCGGCAATCCCTTCATTTCACATGCCTTTCTTTCGGCCCTTGAAGCCTCCGGTTCGGTCCGGCCGCAAGCCGGCTGGCAATCCATGCATCTCCTGGCCGAGGCGGCGGACGGCGCCCTGCTGGGCGCCGTGCCCTGCTATGCGAAGTCTCATTCGCAGGGCGAATATGTGTTCGACCACGGCTGGGCCGAAGCCTACGAGCGTGCCGGCGGAGACTATTATCCGAAGCTGCAAGTTTCGGTGCCGTTCACGCCGGCGACCGGCCCGCGCCTGTTGGTGCGCCCGGGCCCGCAGGCCGAGGCGGTGCGCCATGCGCTCGCCGACGCGCTGGCGGATGTCTGCCGCCAGTCGAATGCATCGTCAGTTCACGTGACCTTCCCCACCGAAGCGGAATGGCAGCTGCTGGGGCAGCATGGATTCCTGCAGCGCACGCACCGGCAATTTCATTGGCAGAATGCCGGCTATGGCTCGTTCGATGAATTTCTTGCCGCCCTAGCCTCGCGCAAGCGCAAGACCATCCGCCGCGAGCGGGCCGATGCGCTGGCACCCGGCATCAGCATCCATTGGCTGACCGGCCCCGATCTGACCGAAGAGATGTGGGACACGTTCTACGATTTCTACATGGAGACCGGGTCGCGCAAATGGGGCTACCCCTATCTCACCCGCTCGTTCTATTCGCTGGTCGGCGAAACCATGCGCGCCCGCATCCTGCTGGTCATGGCCAAGCGCGCCGGCCGCTGGATCGCAGGCGCCATCAATTTCATCGGCTCGGATACGCTGTTCGGCCGCCACTGGGGCGCCATCGAGCAGCATCCGTTCCTGCATTTCGAAGTCTGCTATTACCAGGCAATCGACTACGCCATCGCGCACAAGCTTGCCCGCGTCGAGGCCGGCGCGCAGGGGCAGCACAAGATCGCGCGCGGCTACGTGCCGGTCACGACCTATTCCGCGCATTACATCGCCGACCCGGCGCTGCGGCGGGCGATCGAGGACTACCTGAAGCATGAGCGCGCCCACATCGCTGCGGAGGTCGCGGAGCTTGCGGAGGCCGCCCCATTCCGCAAGGTCTAAGACACAGGCGCCTTCGGCTTGACGCGATGCGCGCTTGGTTGCCAGATCAGCCCGACACCCGAGGGAGCCACCGATGCCGGCCTATGACCCGAACAATATCTTTGCCAAGATCCTGCGCGGCGAGTTGCCGTCCTACAAGATCTATGAGGACGACAAGGCGCTGGCCTTCTTGGACATCATGCCGCGGGCGCCCGGGCACGCGCTGGTGCTGCCGAAGGCGGCTGCCCGCAACATTCTCGACGTCACCCCCGACGACCTCGCTCACGTCATGCAAGTGGCGCAGAAGATCGCCAAGGTCAGCGTGCAGGTTTTCGGCGCCGACGGCGTCACGCTGCAGCAGTTCAGCGAGAGCGCCGGCGGTCAGGTGGTCTTTCATCTCCACGTCCACGTCATCCCCCGCACGGAAGGCATCGCCTTAAAGCCGCCGGCCAGCGTGAAGGAAACGCCCGATGTGCTCAAGGAACAGGCGGCCAGGCTGTCGGCAGCGCTCGCTTAGCTTTAGCGCCCGTCATGAACCGGAAAGACCGCCGCGCGGCGCAGAAGCAAGGCAAGAGTTTTGGCGGCTCGCTTGGCGGCGGGACGTTTGCGCCAACCAGCACCAACCTGTTCGCGGCCGCCGTCGAGTATTTCCGTGCCGGCCAGATTGCAGACGCCGAGCGGCGGTGCCGCGAGGCTTTGACCGTCGACCCCGAGCACGCCGACAGCCTGCATCTGCTGGGCATGATCGCCTACCAAGTGGGACGCCATGACGCCGCGCTCGAGCTGATCGGACAAGCCGTCGCTTTGAATGGCCGTAGCGCCGAATGTCATTTCAACCTGGCCCAGGTGTTGCGCGCGGTCGATCGCCTGGACGAGGCCGCCGTTCATTTGACGCAAGCGACGGTGCTCAAGCGCGATTACGCGGCGGCCCATGCCAGCCTTGGCGACGTGCTCCTGCAGCAGAACAAAGCCGACGAAGCGCAAGCGCGTTTCCAACAGGCGCTGGTGCTCGATCCGCGCTCGGCGGCGGCGCATTACGGCTTCGCCAATGTGCTGATGCAGCGCGGCCAGTTGGACGAGGCGATCAAGCACTATCGGCGGGTGCTGGCGCTCAAGCCGGACTTCGCGGAAGCCTGCAACAATCTCGGCATTGCGCTCGCCGCCCAAGGCCTATGGGAGGAAGCCGCCGCACACTATCAACGCGCCCTGGCGCTCAAGCCGCAGATCCTCGACGTCTACCGAAACCTGGCAAGGGTGGCGATGGCGACCGGCAGAACCGTGGACGCGGTGGCAATTGCCCGGCGCGCCCTCGCCGTCCAGGAGACCGACGAAAACAAGTCATTTTTCGTGCAATGCGCCAGACATCTGTCGTCCATCCCGACCGACGGAGATTTCAGCGACACGGTCAAGCGCGCACTGTCGGAAGGTTGGGGCCGTCCGGGCGATCTGGCGGCGCTCGCTATCGACATCGTCACCGCGGCCGGGCCGGCCGCGGGGGGGGGCGCGGGCCGCGGGCGCGGCGGGGCCCGCCCCCCGCGCCCCCGGGGCTTATTGTTTGG
>JBKKAF010000088.1:0-8880 GCA_046714775.1 Xanthobacteraceae bacterium
GTGTAGCTCGGCGCGCCTTGGGCGTCGAAATGCACGATCATCCCGGCGCCGGGATCTTCCTTGATCAGTTCGCGCGGCGTGAAGTGGTGTTGGAAATCGACGATCATCGGCGTCCCTCGTGTCGTACGCTTCCTATTCAGTCGTCATGCCCCGCGCAAGCGGGACATTGCGCCGCTATTTCGGCGTGGCGGCGAGTTCCTGTAGCGCCCGCGCCATTGCGATGTCGAGCGGCGTATGCGGGATGTCGCCGATCGCCGCGGCGAGCTTGTCGCCGGCGATCCGATGCGGCCGCTGCCATAGATAGGCGATTTCCGACAATTCGCGGCAGATCGGCATGATCCGGCACAATACATGGATCAGCCACCAGCTCATGCGCTTGACCTCGAAGTCCCCTCCGGCAGCCTTGATGATGGCATCGACGAATTGCTGCCCGGTCACCGCATGGCCGGGAAAACCAAAGCTCTCGATAGGGCCGAGCCGCTTGCGCACGGCGGCAAGCCGCACCGTCGCCGCGACCAGATCGGGCAGATAGGCCCAGGCGTGCACCCGATCGAGCGGACCCGGATAGGTGACGCGGCCGCGGTCCATCTCCTTGGTGATCACCAGATCGAACCAGGAGCCGCGCCCGCCGCCGAAGAAATCCCCAGCGCGCAGGATGATAACGCGCATGCCGCGCTCCGACGCTTCGCGCATGCGTTCCTCGATCTCGACGCGGATTTTTCCCTTGCGCGTGCGGGGGCGCATCGGGGTCGCCTCATCGAGCAGCTCCGGCATGTCGGGGCCGTAATTGTAGACATTGCCGGGGAACAGCAGGGTGGCGCCGGCGGCCTCCGCCGCGTTGATTGCGGTATAGGCCAGCGGCAGCGCCAGCTTGTGCCAATGGGGAAGCAGCGGATTGAGCGCGTTCAGGACGACGTCGCAGCCCATGGCGGCGTCGACCGCATCGGAACGCCGCAACGCTTCGATCACCTCGATATCAGGCGGCGCGCGATAGGCGGCGCCGGGACGCACCAACCCCTTCACGGTCCAGCCGGCGTCGCGGAACGCTTCCGCCGCCGCATGACCGAACCGGCCGGCGGCGCCCAGCACCAGGATGCGACCGCTCATGTCGGCCGGCCCGGCACAGCCGACAAGGCGGAGCGCTCCGCCCGCCGCCAGCGGTGCAGCGCGATCACGCTCCAGATCGCCTCCACCACGCCGAACGGCCATGCCCCCTGCAGGAAGCCGTAGGCGGAGGCCAAGGCGCAAGCGCCGGAAAAGGCCAGAATGAAGCGCGGGCTGCGCTCCTCCAGTGCATAGCAGACCACCATGGCGGTGACCGCGAACAGGCCAAAAAGCGTAAGCGAATCCATCGATTTACCTCGGCGTGGGGACGGCGCGTGCCGATCATCGCAAGGGCTGCGGATTTGTTCCAGCCCGCGCCGCGCGCGGTGGCACGCACGCGGGGCCGGTGCTAAGACACCGCGATGTCCGATGTCCTGGCCTATATCATCGTGCCGATCGCAATCGGCGCCGTTGCCGTGGTCTTGCTGTTCGGGCTGATCAATATGATGTGCGGCGGCTCGCCGCAGACCTCGCAACGGCTGATGCGGCTGCGCGTGCTGCTGCAATTCGTTGCGCTGGTCATCGTCATGCTGACCATCGGGCTGGTCCAGCGCTGAGCGCAAGAATGGTCGTTCTCAACAAAATCTATACCCGCACCGGCGACGACGGCACCACGGCGCTCGGCACCGGCGAGCGGCGCAAGAAATACGATCTGCGCATTTCCGCCTACGGCACGCTGGACGAAGTCAATGCGGTGATCGGCCTGGTGCGGCTGGAAACCGCCGGCGATGCCTCCTTCGATGCCGTGCTGGCGCGCATCCAGAACGATCTGTTCGACGTCGAGGCCGATCTCTGCCTGCCCGACAAAGGCAAGGGCCCGGGCGGCGCGCGGCTTGCGGTCACCGATGCGCAGGTCGATTGGCTGGAGCAGGAGATCGACAAGCTCAACGCCGATCTTGCGCCGCTGACCTCTTTCATTCTTCCGGGCGGCAGCCGCGCCGCCGCCTATCTGCATCTCGCGCGCACCGTGTGCCGGCGCGGCGAGCGACTGATGGTGGAACTCAAGGACCAACCGGGCGAGAGCGTCACCGCGGCGGCTCTGAAATATGTCAACCGGCTGTCGGATTTTCTTTTTGTCGCCGGGCGCTATGCCAATAACCGGGGCGCGGGCGATATATTGTGGGTGCCGGGCCAGAACCGGTGAGGTGGGGATTTTCCGATGGTGATGCCGCTTTACGACGAGAATCCGTTCAACGCGAAAGTGCGGCCGCTGGTCACCTGGGCCCTGATCGTCACCAATATCGTGATCTTCGCGTTCGAGCTCATCGCCACGCCCGCCAATACCCAGCTTGCGGTCAACCTATTCGGCATGACTCCCAGCCTGTTGAGCGGCGAGCTCGCCTTGCCGCACACGCCGCCGGCATCGGTCACGCTTTTCACCTACATGTTCCTGCATGCCGACATCGTGCATCTGCTCGGCAACCTGCTGTTCCTGTGGGTCTATGGCGACAATGTCGAGAGTGCGCTCGGCCGCTTGCGATTCCTGGTGTTCTATCTCCTCTGTGGAGTCATCGGGGGGCTGTTCTTCTTTCTCAGCGACATGCGCGGCCAAGTGCCGCTGATCGGCGCGTCCGGCGCGATTGCCGGCGTGGTCGTCGCCTATGTGATGCTGCGGCCGTGCGCCAAGATCACCGCTTTGGCGTTCGGCATTCCGGTGCGGATCAGCGCCTATTGGGTGATCGGCGCCTTCATCGTCCTGCAATTCATCAATCTCGGCTCGGCCTCGAAGAGCGAGGTGGCCTATTGGTGCCATATCGGCGGCATGCTGGCGGGCGGTCTACTGTTTCCGTTCATGCGGCAACCGGGCGTTGAATTGTTCGAATGCATCGAGCCGGTGCCGAGCGTGACGTCAACGATGCCAGACACTTTGCATCTGCCCGGCGCGCCGCAGCCCGACGCCCCACGTTGACCCCGCAGCGAGCGCCCATTAGGGTGCGCGCACCTCGCATCGGCGCATGGATTCTCAGCAGCCGCCTGGCATCGCGAGAGCGTAACTCATGAAAATTCTGGTGCCCGTCAAACGGGTCGTCGACTTCAACGTCAAAATTCGCGTCAAGGGCGACGGCAGCGGCGTCGAGCTGTCGAACGTCAAGATGTCGATGAATCCGTTCGACGAGATCGCCGTCGAAGAAGCGATCCGCCTGAAGGAAAAAGGACTGGCGACCGAGATCGTCGTCGTCTCGATCGGTCCGGCGCAGGCCTCGGAAACCATCCGCACCGCGCTGGCGATGGGCGCCGACCGCGGCATCCTGGTGAAGGCCGACGCTACCGTCGAGCCGCTCGCTGTCGCCAAAATCCTCGAGGCCATTGTCGATCAGGAACAGCCCGGGCTGGTCATCCTGGGCAAGCAGGCGATCGACGATGACTGCAACCAGACCGGCCAGATGCTGGCGGCGCTCACCGGCTGGCCGCAGGGCACCTTCGCCTCCAAGCTGGTCATCGAGGGTGACAGCCTGCTGGTCACGCGCGAGGTGGACGGCGGCCTGCAGACCATCAAGCTCAAGCGCCCGGCCATCGTCACCACCGACCTCCGTCTCAACGAGCCGCGCTATGCCAGCCTTCCGAACATCATGAAGGCGAAGAAGAAGCCGATCGAGGAGAAGACGCCGGACGCCTATGGCGTCGATCTTACGCCGCGTCTCGAAGTGCTGAAGACCGCGGAGCCGGCAGGGCGCAAGGCAGGCGTCAAGGTCAAGACCGCGGCCGAGTTGATCGACAAGCTCAGGAACGAGGCCGGGGTGCTGCAATGACCACGCTCCTCATAGCCGAGCACGACAATAGAACGCTGAAGGACGCCACCCACAAGGCGCTCACCGCGGCGAAGGCGCTGGGAAGCGATGTGCACATCTTGGTCGCCGGCAAAGGCGCCCGTCCCGTCGCCGAGGCCGCCGCCACGCTCGCCGGCGTGAGCAAGGTGTTGCTGGCCGACAGCGCCGCCTATGAGCACATGCTGGCGGAGCCGGTTGCGGCGCTGGTCGTGTCACTCGCGCCGTCCTATGACGCGATCCTGGCGCCCGCCACCACCACCGGCAAGAACTTGATGCCGCGCGCCGCCGCGCTGCTCGACGTCATGCAGATTTCCGACATCGTCAAGGTGATCGCCCCCGACACGTTCGAGCGGCTGATCTATGCCGGTAATGCAGTGCAGACCGTGCGCTCCAAAGACAAGATCAAAGTCATCACCGTGCGCACATCGACCTTCCAGCCGGCGGGCGAGGGCGGATCGGCGGCGATCGAGGACGTGGCCGCCGCACCCGATCCCGGCATCTCCTCCTTTGTCGGCGAGGAATTGTCGAAATCGGACCGGCCCGAACTGACCTCGGCCAGGATCATCATCTCCGGCGGCCGTGCCATGCAAAGCCGCGACAATTTCACCAAATATATCGAGCCGGTCGCCGACCAGCTCGGCGCCGCCATCGGTGCCTCGCGCGCCGCGGTCGATGCCGGCTACGCGCCGAATGATTGGCAGGTCGGACAGACCGGCAAGGTGGTAGCGCCCGAACTCTACATCGCGGTAGGAATCTCGGGCGCGATCCAGCACCTGGCCGGCATGAAGGATTCCAAGGTCATCGTGGCCATCAACAAGGACGAGGAAGCGCCGATTTTCCAGGTCGCCGATTACGGGCTGGTAGCCGATCTCTATCAGGCCTTGCCCGAACTGGCGGCGGAACTGGGCAAACGGAGCCGTTGACCATCACAGGAGATGCGACCCCGGACCCGTGGAATAGCGGCCCGGATCGTCGTAGAAAAGGCGAACTGACATGATCGAAGTCAAGGAACGGCCGAAAACACGCAGCGGCGAGCGAACCGGGGACATGGCGTTCAACATCAGGAAAATCGGCATCATCGGGGCCGGCCAGATGGGCAGCGGCATCGCCCATGTCTGCGCGCTTTCCGGCTTCGACGTGAAGCTCAATGACGTGTCCGTCGACCGCATCAAGGCCGGCATCGCCACCATCAACGGCAACATGGCGCGCCAGGTCAGCAAGAAGCGTATCACCGAGGAGCAGCGCCAGGCCGCGCTCAAGCTGATCGGGACGGCGGAAAGCTACGAAGACTTCGGCGATTGCGATCTGGTGATCGAGGCGGCGACCGAAAAGGAAGAGGTCAAGCGCGCGGTGTTTGCCGCGGTCTGTCCCCACCTGAAGCCGGACGCCATCATCGGCACCAACACTTCATCGATCTCGATCACGCGGCTGGCTTCGTCCACCGACCGGCCGGAGCGCTTCATCGGCATTCACTTCATGAATCCGGTGCCGCTGATGGAATTGGTCGAGCTTATACGCGGCATCGCCACCGGCGACCCAACCTTCGAGAACACCAAGCAGTTCGTCAGCAAGCTCGGCAAGACCATCGCGGTGGCCGAAGACTTTCCGGCCTTCATCGTCAATCGCGTGCTGATGCCGATGATCAACGAGGCGATCTACACGCTGTACGAAGGCGTCGGCAATGTCGAAGCGATCGACACCGCCATGCGGCTCGGCGCCCACCACCCGATGGGCCCGCTCGAGCTTGCCGACTTCATCGGTCTCGACACCTGTCTCTCGGTCATGCAGGTGCTGCACGACGGGCTCGCGGATTCCAAATACCGACCCTGTCCGTTGCTGGTGAAATACGTCGAGGCCGGCTGGCTCGGGCGCAAGACCCAGCGTGGGTTCTACGACTATCGCGGCGACAAGCCGGTGCCGACGCGCTGACGTGAGCGCTTACTTGCGCGTTTACCTCTCGTTAACCAGCGAAGCCTGTTGTTAACCGCCGCGCCGTATTCTGGCGGCGGAGCGTTTGTATGGCGATGCAGATCAGGAAATTCGGCTGGGTGCAGCCGCAGAAGGCCTGGAAGCTGGCGCAAGCCTGGCGCCAGAACCATCGCAGCGCAAACGACAGGCTACAGACGTCCGCCGGCACGACCTTGGTCACTGCACAATCCAATCTGAACAACAGCAACGCCACCCTTGCGGCGGAAGCATCGCTTGCGCGCATCAAGGCAGCCTCTGCCGCCAAGACCGAGGCCAATCTCAAGGCGGCGGAATTGGTGGAGCTCAGAGAGAAAGCCGAGGCCAATCTCAAGGTCGATAGAGTCGAGCCGAAACTCTCGGGCCTTGCCAATCTCAACGGCCCCCCCGACCTCAAGGCCCAAGCCGATGCCGCGCTCAACGAACCGTTCGACGTCAAGCTCCGGCGTATGATCGATCTCAAGCTCAAGAGCCTGGTCGATCTCCAGGTTTGACCGTCACGATCGGGGCAGTGCCGCCTCGATCACCTTGAGCGCGTCGTCGCTTGCCCATTCCGCCGGTCCGGAAAGATGGGCGATTTCGCAGCCCGTGGGATCGACCAGCACCGTGCTCGGCATGCCGAAGGCGCGCCCCGCCAGCTTCAGATCCTGAAACACCTTGGCGGTAGGATCGGCGTAATAACCGAGCCGGGTAATGCCGACATCCTTCAGCCAGGCTGCCGGCTTGTCGGGATCGCGGGTGTCGATATTGATCGCCACCACTTCGAAATTCGGCCCGCCCAGTTTCTGCTGAAGCGCGTCGAGCGCCGGCATTTCCTTGCGGCAGGGCACGCACCAGGTGGCCCACAGATTGAGCAACACGGTGCGGCCTCGCCAATCGGCCAGCCGCCGCTCGGCGCCGGAGGCGTCTCGGAAGGCGAGATCGGGCACACGCTGTGGCTTGCTGGCGACCGCGAGCGCCGCCAATTCCCCGCGAACCAGCGGCGCAATGCGTCTGGCCAGCTCAACCGCCGGCCGGCACGCGGGGTCGGTGGGCGGATTGCCTACCAACAGCCCAATCCCGTATACCCCCGCGAGCCCGGCAACGACGCCGGCGACCCCGCCGGTCAGGATCACGGCAAGCCACCTTTTGGCGTGGCTTTTCGCGGCGTCACGGGACCTGGTCATCGTCGGCGAAACCTGGTGGATGGGCCAAAAGGCGTGTCATGAGCAACAAGATGTGGGGTGGCCGGTTCACCGGCAGCCCCGACGCGGTCATGGAGGAGATCAATGCCTCCATCGACTTCGACCGCCACCTCTACCGGCAGGACATCGCCGCGAGCAAGGCGCATGCCGAGATGCTGGCCAAACAGGGCATCATCGCCGCCGAAGATGCCGCCCAGATCGGTCACGGTCTAGACACGATCCTGTCAGAGATCGAGAACGGTAAATTCAGTTTCAAGCGCGCGCTCGAGGACATTCATATGAATGTCGAGAGCCGGCTGGCCGAGCTGATCGGGCCGGCCGCCGGGCGGCTGCATACCGCGCGCTCGCGCAACGACCAGGTCGCGACCGACTTGCGGCTGTGGGTGGGCGACACCATCGGCGAACTCGACGCCGCGCTCGCCGGCTATCAGCAGGCGCTGGCGGAGAAAGCGCTCGAACATGCCGGCACCATCATGCCGGGGTTCACGCATTTGCAGACCGCGCAGCCGGTGACCTTCGGTCATCATCTGCTCGCCTATGTGGAGATGGCGGCGCGCGACCGCGGCCGCTTCACCGACGCCTGGACGCGGCTCAATCAATCGCCGCTCGGCGCTGCCGCGCTCGCCGGCACCGCGTTCCCGATCGATCGCGACATGACCGCCAAGGCGCTCGGCTTCGACGGCGCGATGGCGAATTCGCTCGACGCGGTGTCCGACCGCGACTTCGTGCTGGAGACGCTGGCCGCCGCGGCGATCGCGGCGGTGCATCTGTCGCGCTTCGCCGAAGAGATCGTGATCTGGACCTCGTCGCTGGTCGGATTCTTGAAACTGTCCGACAAGTTCACCACCGGCTCTTCGATCATGCCGCAGAAGCGCAACCCCGACGCCGCCGAACTGGTGCGCGCCAAGAGCGGGCGCATCATCGGCGCTTTGCAGGGATTGCTGGTGGTGATGAAAGGCCTGCCGCTCGCCTACCAGAAGGACATGCAGGAGGACAAGGAAGCGGCGATGGACGCGCTCGGTGCGCTGGCGCTGTGCCTGGCTGCCATGACCGGCATGGTGCGCGACATGGCGCCGGACAAGACGCGCATGAAGAAGGCCGCCGCCGCCGGCTACTCCACCGCCACCGATCTGGCGGATTGGCTGGTGCGCAGCCTGAAGATGCCGTTCCGCGATGCCCATCATGTGACCGGCCGCATCGTCGCCAAGGCGGAGGGCGCCAATCTTCCGTTGCACCGGCTGCCGCTAGCGGCCATGCGGGAGGTCGAGCCGCGCATCACCGACGAGGTGTTCGCCGTGCTCACGGTGGAGGATTCAGTGAAAAGCCGCACCAGTTATGGCGGCACCGCGCCCAAGAACGTGCGCAAGGAAGCCAATAAGTGGCTCAGGACATTGGCCAAGCAGCGCAAGTGACGTAAGCCGCGCCGAGGTCAGTCGTCCGGAAACAAGAGAAATTCGTAGTCGCGCGCGCCGTGGAGCACGTGCAACACCTCGATGGTCCGATCGGTAGTCCGGTAGAAGATGAGATAGTTGCGGTGCGGCTGCCGCCGTGTCCCGGTGCCCTCGTACCGCGGCACAAAAGGATAGCCGAACGGCGCATCGGCAAGTGCTTCGCATGTCTCGCGAAGCTCCGACACGAAGGTGAGCGCCCGTCTTGGGTTGTCCTGCGCAATCCAGTCAGCGATCGTTTCGAGGTCGGCCTCGGCGGCCGCGGTAAAGACGACGCGCATCATCCTTTGGATTTCGCCGCGGCCTGATATTTGGCCTGCAAGCGATCGAAGACATCCGTCGCCGGTTTCACCCGGCCGGCATCCGCATCGGCGATCCCGCGCGTGAGCGCGGCATCCAGCGCCGCCAGCC
>JBKKAF010000089.1:0-5046 GCA_046714775.1 Xanthobacteraceae bacterium
AGATAATTCACCATCAGCCCGTGCGATTGGCGCAGCGCCCGCTCCGACGTGTCGCCCAGCCAGTTAATGCGTTCGAGCCGCGCCCCATTGCCGAGATGGAAGCGGGCGACCTGGTCGAGCGGACCGCGCGCATTGCGTCCATGCAGGAAATACCAGCCGGCGGCGCGCAGCAGCGGTTCGCGCAAGCGCTCGGCTGTCTCCGGCGACTGCCACCAGTGCGCGTCATCGAGCGCCGTCAGCGCCGCCTTGTCGTCTTCGGTCAGCGCGCGGGAATTGTCCGCCGCACGTTCGCGCCGCAGCCATTCCGCGAAACTGAGCACTGGCGAGAGCGTCACGAAGGTGGATAGGCCCGGTGTCTCACGCGAAACCTCTTCCACCACCTGCTTGATCAGGAAATTGCCGAACGAGACGCCGGCAAGGCCACGCTGGCAGTTCGAGATCGAGTAGAACGCCGCGGTGGTCGCCTTGTCCAAGCCGACAGCGGCGCGCTTGGCTGCAAGGATAGGCGCGATCGCGCCCGGGATCTCCGGCGTGAGCGCCACCTCGACGAAGATCAACGGCTCGTCGACCATGGCCGGGTGGAAGAAGGCGTAGCAGCGCCGGTCCGCCGGATCGATGCGGCGGCGCAGGTCGTCCCAGTCGCCGATGGCATGCACCGCCTCGTAGCGGATGATCTTTTCCAGGATGTTGGCGGGCGTCGACCAGTCGATACGGCGCAGCACCAGGAAGCCGCGATTGAACCAGGATGAAAACAGATGGACGAAGGACGCGTCAACGGAGCCCAGGTCGCTGCGATGATCCATGGCGTCGATCAATTGCTCGCGCATGCGAACGAGCGCAGCCGTCCCGCCGGGCGCAAGGTTGAGCCGTCGGAACAACTCCTGCCGGCGCGGCTCGGAGGCGCGATGCAGTTCGGCGGCGGTCTCCTCCGACGGCGCCGCTTCCCAGGCCGCCACCGCGGTTTGCAGCCGCGCCGTATCGGGGCCGAAGCGTTGCGCCAGCGCCTCGAAAAAGGCGATGCGCGGACCGGTGGTCAATTCCGCATAGCGCGCGAGGATGTCGCGCGCGAGCGCGACGCCCGAAGCCTCGCCGCGGCCCGACAGCAGTTCCTCGCACAATTCGACAAAGGAGGCGGAGCGGCGCTCGGGAGCGGTCTCGCGGCGATCGCGCGCACGGTCGAGCAACGCGCGGCCGCGCTCGGCAATCGACTGCAGCATATCGCTGAAGAAAGACGTGTTCACGCGTCGGCCCCAGAGCTTGGCAGGCCATGAGCTAGTGATCGGCGGTCCGAATCACAAGTTGGCCGCGGAGGAGCGCCGCAAGGTATAGACAAAGTCGCGGGCCCGGGCCACACAACCTGCTCTTTCAATCGCGGCTCGTGGCCGCGGCAATGCAGGAGTTTGTGGATGCCCGGCCCGTTGACCGGCCTGCGCGTGCTTGAACTCGCACGGATTCTTGCCGGGCCGTGGGCCGGGCAGATGCTGGCCGATCTCGGCGCCGACGTGATCAAGGTCGAGCGCAGCGGCACCGGCGACGACACCCGCGGCTGGGGGCCGCCGTTCGTCGCGGCGGCCGACGACGGCCATCTTGGCGCGGCCTATTATCACGCCACCAACCGCGGCAAGCGATCGATCGAGCTTGATTTCGAGAGCGAGGACGGCAAGCGGATCGTGCGCAAGCTGGCGGCGCGCTCGGATATCCTGATCGAGAATTTCAAGGTCGGCGGCCTCGCCAAGTTCGGGCTCGACTACTTGAGCCTCTCCAAACTCAATCCCCGCCTGGTCTATTGCTCGGTCACCGGCTTCGGCCAGACCGGTCCTTATGCATCGCGCGCCGGCTATGATCTGATGGCCCAGGGCATGGGCGGTTTCATGGAGCTCACCGGCATGCCCGATGGCGAGCCGACAAGGGCCGGCGTTCCGATCGCCGATATCATGACCGGAGTCTATTCGGTGGTCGGCATCCTCGCCGCGCTGGTGCAGCGCGAGAAGACCGGCCGCGGCAGCTATGTCGATACCGCGCTGGTCGATACCCAGGTCGGCGTGCTCGCCAACCAGGCGCTCAATTATCTGGTCTCGGGCAAGGTGCCGCAGCGGATCGGCAATGCGCATCCCAACATCGTGCCCTATCAGGTTTTTCCGGTGGCCGACGGCCACATCATCATCGCCACCGGCAACGACGCGCAATTCGCCAAGTTCTGCGCAGTGCTCGGCGAGCCGGCGCTCGCCGAGCAATAGGCGTACAAGAACAATGTCGGCCGGGTGACCAACCGCGAGGCGCTGGTGACGCACCTCTCCGGCCTGACGACAAAATTTTCCGGCCGCGAGCTGCTGGCAAAACTCGAAGCGGTGCAGGTGCCGTCCGGGCCGATCAACAATCTCCAACAAGTGTTCGCCGACCCGCAGGTGGTTCATAGAGGCATGCGGGTCGACCCGCCGAGCGCGGCGGCCAAGGACGGCAGTATTCCGGGGGTGCGCACGCCGGTCGTGATCGACGGGCAGGCCATGGCTCACCCGCGCCCGGCGCCCCGGCTCGGCGAACATTCGACAGAGATCCTGCGGGAGATCGGCGAGGCGTGATCGCCATGCTCCATAACCGTGCCCATGCCCTACGGGAGTATGGCGGCTGCCGGGCGCGGCAAGTTGCAAGTGGCCGTCCTGCCCCTAATCGGATACAGTGGCTTGGGGGATGGCGAGAAACGCTTGAATATCGTCGAGTCCAGGGTGGAAGCGCAGTCGAGGTTGACGCCGCGAGCGGACCCGGGGGTCGTGCTCCAGGTGCAGGACCTGCACGTTCACTTCGTCACGTCGCGTGGCGTCGTGCGCGCGGTCGAAGGCATCTCCTATACCGTCAAGCGCGGTGAGACCGTCGCCATTGTCGGCGAGTCCGGCTGCGGCAAGTCGGTGTCCGCGCTCGCCATCATGCGGCTCCTCTCCAAGCCCGCCGGACGCGTGGTCGGCGGCCGCATCATGCTCGAGGGCCGCAATCTACTCACGCTCTCCGACGAGGAGATGCGCCAGGTGCGCGGCCGCGACATCTCGATGATCTTCCAGGAGCCGATGTCGTCGCTCAACCCGGTTCTGACGATCGGGCTGCAGATCAAAGAGCCGCTGCTCATTCATCTGAAGATGAGCGAAGAGGAGGCGCAGGCGCGCGCGCTGGAATTGCTGCGGCTGGTCGGCATCACCGACGGCGAACGGCGTCTCGAGCAATACCCGCATCAGCTGTCCGGCGGCATGCGCCAGCGGGTCATGATCGCGATCGGGCTCGCCTGCAATCCGAAGCTGATCATCGCCGACGAGCCGACGACTGCGCTCGACGTCACCATCCAGGCGCAGATCCTCGAACTGATGAAGGATCTGTCGCACCGTCTCGGCATCGCGCTGATCATCATCACCCACAATCTCGGCGTGGTCGCGCGTTACGCGGATCGCGTCAACGTCATGTATGCGGCGCGCATCGTCGAGCAGGGAACCGCCGACGACGTGTTTCTGCGTCCCATCCACCCGTACACGATCGGCCTGATGCGTTCGGTGCCGCGTCTCGACTTGCCGCGCGGTACACGGCTGGAAACCATCGAAGGTCTGCCGCCGGATCTGGTCTCGCCGCCGACCGGCTGCCGCTTCGCCGCGCGCTGCCCGTTCCGGATCGAAATCTGCGCGCAGGATCCGCCGCTCTATGAAACCCTGCCCGGCCACCTGTCGGCCTGTCACCGCGCCTCCGAAATTGCCTCCGGCGCGCTGGTCGGGGAACGCCGGGTGAGTGCCCAAGTCATGTCGCCAGCCATCTCACCCGATGCGACCAATAGACGCGTCGGCGAACCGCTGTTGGTGGTCGAAGGCTTGCGCAAGCACTTCACGGTGAAGGCCGCCGGCGCCGGATTCCTGTCGTCGAAAACCGCGGTGATCCGCGCGGTCGAAGATGTCTCGTTCTCGATCGCGGCCGGCGAGACGCTCGGCCTCGTCGGCGAGTCGGGCTGCGGCAAGACCACGGTCGGCCGCGTCATCCTCAAGCTCGAAGATGCCACCGCCGGAACGATCCGCTTCGCCGGCGCCGACATCACCCATCAATCCACGCGCGAGCTGCGTGACCTGCGGCGCAAGATCCAGGTGATCTTCCAGGATCCCTATTCGTCGCTCAATCCGCGGATGACCGTGGGCGAGATCATCGGCGAGCCGCTCAGCGTCTATCGGCTGGTCTCGGGCGCTAAGGCACAGAAAGAGCGTGTCGGCGAGCTGTTGAGCCAGGTCGGCCTGGTTCCTTACATGGCCGAGCGCTATCCGCACGAACTGTCCGGCGGACAGCGCCAGCGCGTCGGCATCGCGCGGGCGCTGGCGCTGGAGCCGACTTTCATCGTCTGCGACGAGCCGGTCTCGGCGCTCGACGTGTCGATCCAGGGCCAGATCATCAACCTGCTGGAAGACTTGCAGCAGCGGCTGTCGCTGACCTACCTGTTCATCGCCCATGATCTCGCGGTGGTGCGGCACATTTCCGACAGCGTCGCGGTCATGTATCTCGGCCGCATCGCCGAACTCGCCGACCGCGATGCGCTCTATGCCAACCCCGCGCATCCCTATACCCGCGCCCTGCTCGACGCCGCCCCGATTCCCGACCCGCTGGTGGAGCGCGCCCGCGCCCCCCGGACGTTAACCGGTGAGATTCCTTCGCCCTTGACCCCACCCTCCGGGTGCGTGTTCCATACGCGCTGCCCCATCGCTGAAGAAGTATGCCGGCGGGAGGTTCCGCAGGTACGACAATTGCGGCCAGGCCATTTGGTGGCCTGTCACAAGGCATAAGCAGGCGGCATCCGAGATAAAACGTCGCCGAGCTAAAGGGAGAGCACCATGCGAGCGTCGACAATCCTGTCCTCGATTGGCGCGACCGCCCTGGCTTTCGCCGGGCTGTCCTCGGCCGCGGATGCCCAGCAGCCGAAGCGCGGCGGCGTCCTGAAATTCGCCGTCAGCGCCGAGCCGCCGAACTACGATTGCCACGCCAACACCTCGTTCGCGTTCATCCATCCGGTTCGCCCGCACTACAACACTTTGC
>JBKKAF010000090.1:0-8823 GCA_046714775.1 Xanthobacteraceae bacterium
CTGCCGATGCGGCTGACCGCCTGCACGCCGTGCTTTCGCGCCGAAGCGGGCGCCGCCGGCAAGGACACCCGCGGCATGATCCGCCAGCACCAGTTCACCAAGGTGGAGCTGGTGTCGATCACCACGCCCGAGCAGGGCAGGGACGAGCACGAGCGCATGCTGGCCTCCGCCGAAGAGGTGCTGCGCCGGCTTGGGCTGCACTATCGCGTGGTCACGCTGTGCGCCGGCGACATGGGCTTCGCCGCGGAAAAAACCTACGACATCGAAGTCTGGCTGCCGGGGCAGGGCGCCTACCGCGAGATTTCCTCCTGCTCGCGGTGCGGCGACTTTCAGGCCCGGCGCATGAATGCGCGCTATCGCCCCAAGGGCGGTAGCCCGCGCTTCGTCCACACGCTCAACGGTTCGGGGGTCGCGGTCGGCCGCGCGCTGATCGCCGTGATGGAGACCTATCAGCAGGACAAGGGCGCCATCGCGGTGCCGGACGCGCTGCAATCCTATATGGGCGGCCTCAAGACCATCGAGCGGCGTCAATAATGGGAACCTGCCGCTACCCGAACGCACGGCGTGCCCCCTCTCCGGCTTGCGGGGGAGGGCGGGGGTGGGGGCGCTTGCCGCAAACTCAGTGTGTGCCGCAAGCCCCCTCCCGTCTCGCTGCGCGACGCAGCCGATGCTTCGCATCGGCGTTCTTGATGCAAAAAACGGCGGCCGAAGGCCGCCTATGCCTCCCCCGCAAGCGGGAGAGGTAAAAAAGCCATGCGCATCCTGGTCACCAATGACGACGGCATTCATGCGGACGGGCTCGACGTCTGCGAGAAGATCGCGCGCGCGCTGTCCGACGACGTCTGGGTGGTGGCGCCGGAAAACGACCAGTCCGGCGTCTCGCATTCGCTGTCGCTCAACGATCCGCTGCGGCTGCGCGACGTGGGCGAGCGCCGCTTTGCGGTCAAAGGCACGCCGACCGATTGCGTGATCATGGGCGCGCGCCACCTGATGAAGGACCGGCCGCCCGATCTCGTTCTCTCCGGGGTCAATCGCGGACGCAATGCGGGCGAGGACGTGATCTATTCCGGCACCGTGGCCGGCGCCGTGGAAGGCGCCATTCTCGGCATTCCCTCGTTCGCGCTGTCGCAGGCCTACCGCGCGTTCACCGGCAATCCGCCGCATTGGGACACCGCGATCCAATATGCCCCGGACATCATCCGCCGCGTGCTCGACGCCGGCATGCCGCGCGACGTGCTGGTCAATATCAATTTCCCCGACTGCGCCCCCAACATGGTGAAAGCGACTTCGGTCACCTCGCAAGGCCGGCGCCGTCAGGAGCGATTGCAGATCGACGCGCGACAGGATGGCCGCGGCCACGATTATTTCTGGATCGCCTATATCCGCTCGCGCGGCAATCCGCCGAGCGATGGCACCGACGTGTCAGCGCTTGCCGACAACCGCATCGCGGTGACGCCGTTGCGGCTGGACATGACCGATGAGCCGTTCATGACCCGGCTGGCGGCTCTGCTCGGCTGATGTCTAGCTCTTGATGTCTAGCTCTTGATGTCTAGCTCTTGGAGTGGCCGTTCAGCGCAGTCAGCAGCACGCGGCCGAGGCCGTCCATTTGGAACGGTTTCTTCAGCGTCGGGCGGTCGCGGTGGGGTTCGGGCAGGCCGCTCTCACCATAGCCGGTGGCGAACACGAACGGCAGGCCGCGTGCGGCCAGGGCATCGGCGACCGGGGCGATGGTCTGGCCATTGAGGTTGACGTCCAGAATGGCGACGTGGAAATCCGCGGTATTGGCGGCAGCCAGCGCCTCCTCGACCCGCCCGGCCTGGGCGGCGATGGTGTAGCCGAGCTCGCCCAGCATGTCTTCCAGCAGCATGCGGATCATTAGCTCGTCTTCGACGACCAGAATGCGCGCGCCATGGGGCGCTCGGGTTTGGGAGTCGGGAGCGGGTGTCATGCTGTCGTCCGTGAGAATGACGCTCAATCTACAGGTCGGCCGGTGCCAGCGCAAAGCATTCGGGCCCAGCCGGGCCAGACCGCCGCATTTTGGGGCGAAATTCTGCTTGAAATAAGGACAATGAAAAGTTTCCCGCCGCTCCTTAACGCCTGCAATGCCCCCGAAACGCCGGCAATGCCCCCGAGTTCCGTCTTGTCCCATCTTGGCGCGGCCTGCAACCGGGTGCCCTGTATGATCTGATTTCATGCGAATCGCTTGCAGATCGCAGCGCGGCTGACGGGAAAGGAAGCGGGCTTGCCCAAGCAACAGGGGGGCGACGATAGCGTCGGCCGCATGCAGTTCCTGCTCACGCTCCGCCAGCGGGGCATTGCCGATGCCGCGGTGTTGCGCGCCATGGACGAGGTGCCGCGCGAGCATTTTGTCGAGCGCCAGTTCGGCGACGCGGCCTATGCGGACCAGGCGCTGCCGATCGCCTGCGGCCAGACCATCAGCCAGCCCTATGTGGTCGCCTACATGACCGAGCAGCTCGGGCTGCGCCCGCAGCACCGCGTGCTCGAAATCGGCACCGGCTCGGGCTATCAGGCCGCCGTGCTGTCGCGTCTGGCGCAAGAGGTGGTCACCGTCGAGCGCTACCGCACGCTGGCGGATACCGCGCGCCGGCGGCTGGAGGCTCTCGGCTATCGCAATGTCGACGTGCTGGCCGGCGACGGCCTCTCCGGCGCACCCGACCGCGCGCCCTATGACCGCATCATGGTCACGGCCGCGACCGAAACCGTGCCGGATGCCCTGCTCTCGCAGCTGGCGGAGGACGGGATCCTGATACTTCCGCTCGGCGCGCATGACGGCCCGCAGCGCCTGGTTCGCATGACCAAGCGGGCCGGCGAAGTCTTGCGTGAGGACCTGATCTGGGTGCGCTTCGTGCCGTTGCTGCCAGGGCAGGCGCGCGAATTGTGACGGTTTTTGGCGCAGTTCATTAACGTTGAAATATCGTATTCGCTTAAAGCCTTATTTACCTCGAAGGTGTTAGCTCGCTCGTCGTTTGTCGCGTACGAGTGAGCACGCCATGTATTTTGTCGAGTTGTTGCGCTCGTGGTCGCGGCCGCGAGTTCTCGCACTGGCCGCCGTTGCATTCAGTGCAGCCGCCTGCAGCTCGGAATCAACTCGCTTCAACGAAGGGCTGTTTTCCTCACGCGCGCCGTCCGGCGCGGAGGTGACAGGTTCGGCGCCGGCTCGTGCGCCAAACGGCCGCGTCGATTCCCAGCCATTGCCGCCGGCAACCCAGCACCCGCCGGTCGCCAGCCGTCCCGGCACCCTCCCGCCCCGCACCGGCGTTGCGGGAGGCGGCGGCATGGCTTCGTACAATCCGTCCGCAGCTCCCGCACCGGATGTGACAGGTTCGGTGCCGCGCCGCACTGCCGGCCAATGGACCTGGGACGGCGGCACGGCCGTCACGGTCGCGCCCGGCGAGACCGTCGACGCGATTGCACGCCGCCATGGGGTTCCTGCCTCCATCATCATGCAGGCCAACAACATCGCCGCGCCACAGGCGATCCAGCCTGGCCAGCGGCTGGTGATCCCGCGCTATGTAAGCCAGGGTCCAGCGTCCGATCCGCGCGCCGCCGCAGCACCGTCGCGCTCCGCGCCGGCACCGACGAGCGCGCATGTCCATGTGGTGGCGCCGGGTGAAACGCTGACCAAAATCTCACGCCTTTACGGCAAGTCGCTGGTAGACGTGGCCAAGGCGAACAACATCGCCCCCCATACCAAGGTCAATATTGGCGACCGCATTGCCATTCCGGGCGTCCGCGCCACCACCGCCCAGCGCAATGGCGGCATGCCGCTGGCCGCGCAACGCAAGGCCAATGCTCCGGCTCCGCAGAGCGCGGCCGCGGCCGTCGAGCCTTCGCAGAGCGCCAGCGCGGTGACCCCCGCCGGCGAAAATCCCGCCCCGGTCGGCTCGACGCGGGCCGATGCGGCACCGTCCTTCCGCTGGCCGGTGCGCGGCCGGGTGATCACCGGATTCGGACCCAAGCCCAACGGCCAGCAGAACGACGGCATCAATCTGGCCGTGCCGGAAGGCACGCCGATCAAGGCGGCCGAGGATGGCGTCGTCGCCTATGCCGGCAACGAGCTCAAGGGCTACGGCAATCTCGTGCTGATCCGCCACGCCAACGGCTACGTCACCGCCTACGCCCACGCCAAGGAACTGCTGGTCAAGCGCGGCGATCAGATCAAACGCGGCCAGGTGGTGGCCCATTCCGGCCAGACCGGCAACGTCAACGCGCCGCAACTGCACTTTGAAGTGCGCAAGGGGCCGTCGCCGATCGATCCGCTGCCGTTGCTGACCGGCGGCTAAGATCGCGCTGCGCGTATTGACGGGGGCGAGCCTCAGGGCTCGACCAGGTTGACGCCCAAACGTCCCGCCAGATCCTGAACATATTGCCAGGCCACGCGGCCCGAGCGGGCTCCGCGCGTGGTCGCCCATTCCAGCGCCTCGCGAGTCAAAGCCTCGCCTGCGAACGGGATGCGGTAGTGGGCGACGTAGCCCTCCACCATCGCCAAATATTCGTCCTGGCTGCAACGGTGGAAGCCGAGCCACAGGCCGAAGCGGTCGGACAGGGAGACTTTCTCCTCCACCGCCTCGCCGGGATTGATCGCGGTCGCGCGTTCGTTCTCCATCATGTCGCGCGCCATCAGGTGGCGCCGGTTCGAGGTGGCGTAGAACACCACATTGTCGGGGCGGCCCTCGATGCCGCCTTCGAGCACAGCCTTGAGCGATTTATAGCTGGTGTCCTCGGCGTCGAACGACAGGTCGTCGCAGAACACGATGAAGCGATAGGGCGTTTCGCGCATCATCGCCATCAGGTCGGGCAGGCTTTCGATGTCCTCGCGATGGATCTCGACCAGCTTCAGCGGTTCGAGGCGCTCCTTGCTGCGCGCATGGGCGGCGTTGACGAAGGCATGCACCGCCTTGACCAGCGAAGACTTGCCCATGCCGCGCGCGCCCCATAACAGCGCATTGTTGGCCGGCAGGCCGCGCGCGAAGCGCTCGGTGTTCTCGACCAGCAGGTCGCGCACCCGGTCGATGCCTTTCAGCAGTTCCATCTCGACCCGATTGACCTTCGGCACCGGCGCGAGCCGGCGCTCGTTCGGATGCCAGGCGAAGGCGTCGGCGGCGGCGAAGGAGGGGTTTTGATGCCGCCCGGGCGCCATGCGGTCGAGCGTGCCGGCAATGCGGTCAAGCGCGCGGGCCAGCAGCGCAAGCACGGCATCGGCGGTGGCCGGTTTATTCATGGTCCCTCGCGCGGCGGCATAGCGGGCAGGCCGCTTTTGGGCAAGCGGCTTGCGGGGAGGCATTTATAGCGTGATTTCGCCGGAAATCCGCACCCCACAATGGTTTGCAAAAGAACGGTGCGCCGCTATAGTCCGCGCCGATTTCAGCTGCCGAAACAAGCCCGGAACAGGCGACAATTCGCGGCTCGACCGTCGAAGGGATCAACGATGTTTGTGACGCCCGCTTTTGCCCAGGCAGCAAGCCCATTCGGCGGCGACAATATGCTGGTGTCGCTGCTGCCTTTCATTCTGATCTTCGTGATCATGTATTTCCTGATCCTGCGGCCGCAGCAGAAGCGGGCGAAGGACCACCAGGAGCTGGTCAAAAACTTGCGCCGCGGGGACACCGTCATTACATCGGGCGGGCTGGTCGGCAAGGTCACCAAGGTCGTCGATGACGACCAGATCGAGGTGGAGATCGCCGACGGGGTGCGCGTGCGCCAGGTCCGGCAGATGGTGTCGGGCGTGCGCGCCAAGGGCGAGCCGGTCAAGGACGAGGGCTAAGCCTGATCGCCGGCTAGTGTCCCGAATCCGAACTTGCTGCGAGCGCCCTTGCGAACTTCGGATTCAAAGGGACACTAGAAAAGTGATAGCGTTGCTAGTGCGGCTTTGGTTAAGAAGTTCCCTCCCGACCACGACGCAAGCTTTGGGGAACATATGAACCGCCGCACTAGAGCATGATCCCGAAAAGTGGGAACCGGTTTTCGGAAAAGATCATGCTCAAACAATAAGCTAGAGCGTGATTGCGATTCAACCTGAAGCAATCATGCTCTAGCGCGGTCGGCAGATACATCGAGCGGTTCAAAACATGCTCTATTTTTCGCGATGGAAGACGATCGCGATCCTGGTGGTGACGTTCTTCGGCTGCCTTTGGGCGGCGCCGAACGTCATGCCGGCGGAGACGCGAGCGGCGATCAGCCGTGCATTGCCGAATTGGGTGCCGTGGTGGCTCGCTCCCACACGGGCGATGGTGCTTGGCCTCGATCTGCAGGGCGGCTCGCACGTGCTGCTCGAGGTCGACCAGAACGACCTCACCAAGACCCTGGTCGAACAATTGCGCGACGACGTGCGCCGGGTGGTGCGGGAGAACCGGGTACAGGTCTCCGGCGGCATCATCGCGCAACAGCGCGGCGTGCAAATTCGCATTGCGAACCCGGCGGATCGCGAAAAGCTGCTGCCGAAGCTGCGCGAACTGTCGCAACCCATCACCAATATCGTGGTCGGGCCGACCGGATCGCGGACGCTCGAGATCACCGAAGGCCAGGATGGCGCCATCCAGATCAACCTGACGCGCGAGGGCCTGAACGAAAAGGCGCGGCGTGCGGTCGAACAGGCCATCGAGGTCTTACGCAAGCGCATCGACTCGCTAGGCACCACGGAACCCAATATTCAGCGCCAGGGGCTCGATCGCATCCTGGTGCAGGTGCCGGGCTTGCAGGATCCGGAACGGCTCAAGAAGCTGCTGGGAAGCACGGCCAAGCTGACCTTCCGGCTGGTCGACATGTCGATGTCGGCCGAGCAAGCTTTGCAGGGGCGGGCGCCGGCGGAATCCGAAGTGCTCTACGGCTCGCAGAAAGAAGGCAAGCAGCCCTACCTGGTCGACCGCCGCGTCATCGTGGCGGGCGAGGACCTGATCGATGCACAGCCGGGGTTCGACCAGCGTACCAATGAGCCGATCGTCAGCTTTCGCTTCAACACCCGCGGGGCGCGCCAGTTTGCCCAAGTCACCCAGCAGAATGTGGGCCGGCCATTCGCCATCGTGCTCGACAATGAGGTGATCTCCGCGCCGGTGATCCGCGAGCCGATCCTCGGTGGATCCGGCCAGATTTCCGGCAGCTTCACGGTGGAATCTGCCAATGACCTCTCCGTCCTGCTGCGCGCCGGCGCTTTGCCGGCCAAGCTTTCGATCATCGAGGAGCGGACGGTCGGCCCGAGCCTCGGACAGGATTCCATCGAGTCCGGCCGCCGGGCGGCGCTGATCGGGACCGGCTTTGTCGCCCTGTTCATGCTGGCCATCTATGGCCTGTTCGGCTTTTTCGCCCTGGTGGCGCTGGCGGTGAACATCACCTTGATGTTCGGGATTCAATCCGCGCTGCAGGCGACACTGACGCTGCCGGGCATTGCCGGCATCGTGCTGACCATCGGCATGGCAGTCGATTCCAACGTGGTGATTTTCGAGCGTATCCGCGATGAATTCCGCGAGGGCCGATCCGCCATCAGCGCTATCGACAAGGGCTTCTCGCTCGCGCTCGGTACCGTGATGGACGCCAACGTGACGGCGTTCTGCGCCGCGCTCATTCTGTTCATCTTTGGCGGTTCGGGGCCGGTGCGCGGTTTCGCCATCACGTTTCTCATCGGCATCGTCACCACCAGCTTCACGGCCTATACGTTCACGCGGCTGATGATCGCCACCTGGGTGCGCTGGCGGCGTCCAGCAGAACTTCCGATTTGAGGTCGCCGTAGATGTCTTTTGCGCTGGTTCGCTACCTACCGGACAACCTCAAAATCGGTTTCATGCGCGGCCGGCGCTGGAGCTTCCCGTTGTCCGCCGTACTGTCGATCATCAGCGTGGTGGCGGCGCTCACCTTCGGCTTCAATCTCGGCATCGATTTCAAAGGCGGCACGTTGCTCGAAGTGCAGTCGACCAGCGGGCCGCCGGACCTTGCTGCGATGCGATCCAAGCTGCTGGGGCTCGGCATAGGCGATGTGCAAATCCAGGAATTCGGCGCGCCGACCGACCTGCTGATCCGGATCGAGGCGACACAAAACCCGCAGGCGACCGTGGAGCAGGTGCGCACCGCCCTGGGCAGCGAATTCAGCTTCCGCCGGGTCGAGACCATCGGGCCGACCGTGTCCGAGGAGCTTGTGCAAGGATCGACCATTGCTGTGCTGCTCGGCATTCTGTCGATCCTGGCCTATCTTTGGTTTCGCTTTGAGTGGCAGTTTGCGGTCGCGGCCGTCATCACCACGCTGCACGACCTTGTGGTCACGGTGGGATTCTTTGCAATCCTTCAACTCGACTTCGACCTGACCTCGATCGCGGCGATCCTGACCATCATCGGCTATTCGGTGAACGACACCGTGGTGATTTACGATCGCATTCGCGACATGCTGCGCCGGTACAAGAAGATGCCGATCGACGAGTTGCTGGACAGTTCGCTGAACGCCACCTTCTCGCGCACATTGATCGTGGCGGCGACCACGTTCCTGGCGACCCTCTCGCTTTATTTCTTCGGCGGCGAGGTGTTGCGCGTGTTCAGCATGGCGATGCTGTTCGGGATCATCATCGGAACGTATTCGTCGATTTTTATCGCTGCCCCGCTGTTGATCTATTTCGGGGTCCGCACCCGCGCGTCGATCGCCGCCGCCGACAAGGCCGCGGCGGCGCAGGAAAAGGTCAAGGCGTGACCGCGCGCCCGCGCGGCGACATATCATTCCTTCCCGGCCGCCACCCCATCGACTCCTATGGCAAGGGTGGCTTTGCATTCGGCGGCATGTCGCATCGCGGTTCGCTGCTGTGCCTGCCGCAGGGCATCCAGGGC
>JBKKAF010000091.1:0-4136 GCA_046714775.1 Xanthobacteraceae bacterium
GCGGCGTGGAACAGCGCTTCGCAGCTCGCCTTGTTGAAGCCGTTCGCCTTGATCTGCTGACGCGCGCGGTCGAGTCGCTCGCATTCGGCGTCCATCCAGCCGGAGAATTCGCTGGCAAGCTGTCCGAGCGCATGCTCGGCGCGCGCCACCGGGTCGTCATAGGGATCCTTGGTGGCGTGCAGCGAGACCGCCATGCGCAGATTGTTCGCCGGCGTAATCACCTCATGGTCGGCATAGGTGGCGACCGACGGCTTCTCAGCCTTGCCCTTGTGCATTCAATTTCTCCTGACCGCTCTCAGCCGGCGGACTTGGCTTTTTCGAGCAGCGGCGTCTGATTGATCACGTCGGCGTTGCCACCCTTGCGGCGTTCCGGCCCGACATAGTTGGCATTGGCGTTGCGGCGCCGGTCGGGCCCGAAATAGTCTTTGGTTTTGACGAACGGGCGCGGATTGGCGACGACATTGAGAATGCGCTGGTAGAGCGTCTTGGCCGAGATCGGCTTGGCCATGAATTCGGTGACGCCGGCGTCGCGCGCGCAGACCACGCGCTTCTTCTCGGAATGGCCGGTCAGCATGATGATCGGCACGTAGGGATTGGCGTTCATTCCGGGCTGCCGGATCAACTGCGTGAGCTCGAGCCCGTCGAAGATCGGCATCGCCCAGTCGGTGATGACGATATCGGGCATGTAATGGTTGAACGATTCGAGGCCCGAGGCGCCGTCTTCGGCCTCGTAGACGTCGCGCGCGCCAAAGCCATGCAGCAGCGTGCGCAGAATGCGCCGCATATGCGCATTGTCCTCGATCACCAGGAACCGGAGCTTGTTGAAGTCGATGCGGATCATGGCGCGTCCAGCCGCCGGGCATCCCGGCACCCCGACCGCAAGGCTAAGCATCGGCTGTTAAGGAAGGGTTAACTATACCGCCGGGGACGCCTGTCTCATCAATGGCTTAGAGCATTGCCCGCCGTGCGCGCGCCGCTTTCCCTGAGGCCGCGGGGAGTGCGGTCCCCCCAACGCTTTGTTGATGAATCTCTGGGAGGTTCGCCCATCGCACACCCGAGCCACCCTGAAATGTCCGAGTCTTCGGAAGCCATCCTGAACGACGGACGGGTAAATCGTTTTTCTCCCGTGGTCGAACGAACGCGCGCGGACGACAAGGCCGCGCGGCTGGCATTCGGCATTTCGATCTTTGACGATTTCGCGGCCGCCGAGAATGAGTGGCGCCGCTTCGAGCGGGATGCCGATTGCACCGTCTTTCAGAGCTTCGATTGGCTGTCCGTCTGGTTTCGGCATGTCGGGTTCCGCAGCCAGATCCGGCCCGCCATCGTCCTGGTGCGGCGCGCCGATGGCGCGCCGCTGTTGCTGCTGCCGCTCGGCGTGGTGCCCGGCGCGGTGCGCCGGCTGACCTGGCTCGGCAGCGACCTATGTGACTACAACGCGCCGCTGCTCGCCAAGGACTTTTCGCGCCAGCTGGCGGCGCCGGATTTTCTCGCCTTGTGGGAGGATATCCGGCAGCGGTTGCAGAGCACGCCGCAGCACCGGCACGACCTGATCGATCTGACCAAAATGCCGGAGATAGTCGGGGACCAGCCGCATCCGTTCCTGCATCTTGCCGTCGGGCTCAATCCGAGCGGTGCGCATCTGGTGCGGCTGCATGGCACCTGGGAGCAGTTCTATACCGCGGCTCGCTCATCGGCGACGCGGCGGCGCGACCGCACCAAGCGAAAGCGGTTGGCGGAGCTGGGTGAGGTCCGCTTCGTCAATCCGGACGGCGCAGACGAGATCGCGCGCACGCTGGAAATCCTGATCGCGCAGAAGGCCAAGGCCTTTGCGCGCATGGGCGTCGAGGACATCTTTGCGCGGCCGGGATACCGGGAGTTCTTTCTCGATCTCGCCACCGATCCGCGCACGCGGCAAATGATCCACGTCAGTCGCTTCGAGGTCGGGACGGTTTGCGCCGCCACCAATCTGGGCCTGACTTTTCGCGAACGCTATTATCACGTGCTGGCGAGCCATCACGACGGCGACGTTTCGAGGTTCGGCCCGGGCGCCGCGCATTTGCGTGACCTGATGGCGCGCGCCATCGAGCAGGGCTTTCGTGAATTCGACTTCACCATCGGCGACGAGCGCTACAAATTCGAATGGGCCGACACCGAGTTGCGGCTGTACGATCACGTTGCGGCGGCCAATCCGCGCGGCTGGCCGGCTGCGGCCTGGATGCTGGGCAGCCGCCGGCTCAAGCGCGTCGTCAAGCAAAGCCCGATGCTGTGGGGTGCCGTCAAACGCGCGCGGGTGCTGGGAGCTTTGCTGCTGCGGCGCAAGCACGCCGATGCGGATCATCCGGCGGCGCGCTAAGGCGCCGCTCCACGTCCTTCATCAATAGCCGAACTGTTCGCGCAGGATGCGTTCGTCCAGGCTGTGGCCCGGATCGAACAGCAAGTGCATGGCAATTCCGTGATCCATATGGATGTCGACCGAGCGCACCGCGCGCACCTCGTCGTGATCGGCGACGGCGGCGACCGGACGCTTGTCCGCCTCCAAGACCTCGACGCGCACGCGCGCCCGGTCGGGCAGCAGCGCCCCGCGCCAGCGCCGCGGCCGGAACGGGCTGATCGAGGTCAGTGCGAGCAGCGGTGCATCGATCGGGATGATCGGTCCCTGGGCGGAAAGATTGTAGGCGGTCGAGCCGGCCGGTGTCGCCAGCAGCACGCCGTCGGCGACCAGCTCGGGCAAGCGCTCCTTGCCGTCGACCAGGATGCGCAAGCGCGCCGCCTGGTAGGTCTCGCGAAACAGCGAGACTTCGTTGAAGGCATGAAACTCCTGCGCGGCGCCGCCGGCATCACGTGCGCACATCAGCAGCGGATGAATGACCGTGGTATGTGCGGCCCGCAGGCGCTCGCGCAGCTCCTCTTCGCGGTATTCGTTCATCAGGAAGCCCACGGTGCCGCGATGCATCCCGTAGATCGGCTTGCCGAACCGCATGAACGTGTGCAGCGTCTGCAGCATGAAGCCGTCGCCGCCGAGCGTGACGATGACGTCGGCCTCCTGCGGCGGCACATTGCCATAGCGCGCGGCGAGCCGTTCCCAAGCCGCCTGGGCTTCCGGAATGGGGCTTGCAACAAAGCCGATCCGCTCGTAGCTCGGGGGTGCGGGGCTCATGGGGCCTAAGGTTTGGGGCCTAAGGTTTGGGGCCTCGGGTTTGGGGCCTCTGGTCTGGCAACACTCGCCCGGCACAGCGTGGGCCGGCAGGATGGGCGCAAAACATGGATCGCGCGGTCTTCGTCTATACGACCTATCCCTCGATTGTCGAGGCGGAGCAGGCCGGCCGCTCCCTGGTCGAGCGGCACCTGTGCGCCTGCGTCAACATCCAGCCCGGCATGATCTCGCACTACCGATGGGAAGGGGCGATCGAGCGCGGCGAGGAGGTGGTGATGATCATCAAGACCCGCGCCGCCTTGAGCGAGCGCGTGCGCGTCGCGGTGAAAGAAATGCACTCCTACAGCACGCCCGCCATCCTGGTGATCCCGCTGGAAAGCGTGGACGAGAGCTATCTGGCCTGGATGATGGCCGAAACCGAGCCGGCTATTTCTTCGGCTCGCGGCTCTGGCGCAAAAAGCTGAGATCGCTGAATTTCGCCGGATCGTATTTTTGGTCGGCGGCGATGTCGCCGGACTTCTGCAGCGTCTCGAACACCCGCTGCATGCCGCGCTCATTGATCGCCATCTGCGGATCGAGAATTCCGAGCTTTTCGGTGTCGCCGAGCGCGCGGGCGGCTAGCGCCACCGTGGTGCGCAACTCCTCGGCGGCGATCGCGGCTGCTTCCTCGCGGTTGCCGTTCATGTAATCGCGCCCGCGCTGCAACGCACGCAGGAAGCGCACCAGCAGATCTCTGTTCTGCTGCGCCCATTTTTGATCGACATTGAGGGTAGTGAACTGCCAATCGGGCACATAGGGAATGACCGAGCCGAGATTGTTGAAGCCGGCGGCCTCGGCCTCGTAGCTGAGCGGAAACGGCTGCAGCCCGGCGTCGATCTTGCCTTCCCGCAGCAGCCGCCAGCGGGTCGGCGCGCCGCCCACCGCCGTCATCTTGTAGTCCGCGGGCGTCAATCCGATCGCCTTGGCGATGTCCTGCACGACA
>JBKKAF010000092.1:0-4129 GCA_046714775.1 Xanthobacteraceae bacterium
TGGGCGCGGATGCCGTGGTCGATCTGGTGGGTCTGGGCGTGGATCACGCGCACCGTCTTGTCGTCGACGCCGAGGGCCTCGGCGCAGATCTGCGCCTTGGCGGTGGCGAAACCCTGGCCGAGCGAAGCGCCGCCGGTAATCAGCTCAACGGCGCCGCTCGGATCGACGGAAATCTTGGCATTGTCGGTCGGGCCGCGGCCGCTTTCCTCCAGGAAGATGGCGACCCCCGCCCCCACCATCTCGCCAGCCGCACGGTGGCGCTTTAGGTCCTGCTGCAACTTGTCCCAGCCAAAACCCGCGAGCGCCTTGTCGAGCAGCGCGGCATAGTCGCCGGAATCGATCTCCAATTCCTCGATCCCGGGCTCGTTGTAGACCTTGACGTAAGGCATTTCGGCCGCGGTGATCAGATTGCGCCGGCGTACTTCGACGGGATCGAGGCCGAGCCTGGCGGCAACCGCATCCATCAGCCGGCCACGCACGAAGGTGCTCTCGAACCGGCCGGGGGCGCGATAGGTCGCGGCCGGCGTCTTGTTGGTCAGCCGTACATGCGCCACCGCGCGATAGGCCGGCACGCGATAGCAGCCGGTGAGCATGTACATGGTGCGGTTGGGAACATTGACGCCGTGGGTGCGGATATAGGCGCCCTGGTCGTGCATGATCTTGTCCTCGATGCCCAGGATGATGCCGTCCTTGTCGACCGCGATGCGGGCGAAATGCCGTTGCTGACGGCCCTGGTTGGCGCACATCAGGTGCTCGCGCCGGTCCTCGATCCATTTCACCGGCCGGTTGAGCCGCATTGCCGCGACCAGCACCAGTACGTCCTCGGGATAGATTTCCCCGCGGATGCCGAAACCGCCGCCGACATGGCTCTCGTGCACATGCAGCGACGACGGGCTGCGCTTGAGCATGCGGCACAGGGTTTCGCGATTGCGGTGCGGAATCTTGGCGGCGCCGTGCAGCTCCAACAGGTCCTTGGCGGCGTCGTAATGGCCGATGGCGCCGCGGGTCTCCAGCGGCACACCGGAATGCCGGCCGGTTTGCAGATCCAGCTCGATCACCGCATGGGCGTCGCGAAACGCCGCTTCGATGTCGCCATAGCTGTGGCGGAGCACGATCGCTTCGGTGCTGCGGCCGGGCTCGAACTCGCCCGCCGGATCGCTCGCCGACATGACGACGGGCAATTCTTCGATCTCGACCGCGACCAGCTCGGCGGCATCCTCCGCGATATAGGGATCTTCGGCAAACACCGCGGCCACCGGATCGCCGATATAGCGCACCAGATGGCGCGCCAGCGCCGGCTGGCGGAACTCCCGGATTCCCTCGGCCGATTTGTCGGCACGGAAATCAATGGGCGAGAGCTCGGCGATATCGTCGTTGGTCCACACCGCCACCACGCCAGGCATCGCCAACGCCGCCGATGCATCGACCGATAGGATACGCCCATGCGCCTTGGTCGAGCGGACCATGCGCATGTGAAGCTGATGCGGGAAGTTGATGTCGCCGGCATAGCGCCCGCGCCCGGTCACCAGCGGCAGGTCCTCAATGCGGGGCACCGAGTGGCCGAGCACGCGCCGTTCGCTGGCAGGCGGCGGCGTGGGATAGTTTTCGTGAGCGGCGCCGTGCTCGCTCATTCCGCTGCCCTTGCCCCGCGCATCTCGTCGCGCGCGGCGCGCACCGCCTTGATGATGTTCTGGTAACCGGTGCACCGGCACAAATTCGACGACAGCACGTCGAGCAGCTCGTCGTCTCCGATGTCAGGATGCTGCTCGAGCGTATTGGCCGCCAGCATCAGGAAACCCGGGGTGCAAAAGCCGCATTGCAGCCCATGATGGGTGATGAAGGCGCGTTGCAGCGGATGCAGCTCGCTCCCGTTGGCGAGCCCCTCCACCGTGCGAATGGTCTTGCCCTGCGCCTGCACCGCGAACATCAGGCAGGAACGCATCGATTCGTCGTCGATGATGACGGTGCAGGTGCCGCAAATCCCATGCTCGCAACCGATATGGGTGCCGGTCTGCCCGCAATCCTCCCGGATGGCGTCGACCAGCGTCTTACGCGGCTCGACGCGGATCGGATAGTCACGGCCGTTGATCGTCAGGGTTATGTCGACTTTTTCGTTCATCACGATCCGCTGCGCGGCAGCACATTCTTGAATTTCTCGATGATGCGCTCGTCGAGCTCCTTGCTGTTGCGCACAACCTTCGGGAAGGTGTCGCGCCGGCTGAACGGCTTGCAGGCATCGATCACCAGACGCGCATTGCGCGGATCGGTCGCGCTATAGGCCATCGGATCGAGCGCCGTGCTCCAGCAGCCGCGCAGGATTTCCATGCCCTCGCGCGGATCGAAACGCGTGCACATCGCCCACATCACTTTGTTCATGTCCGCCGGATCGATGTCGTCGTCGACCACGACCACGAAGCGGTTGGCATAGGCGCCGGCATGGCACTGCGAGGCGATCAGGCCAGCTTGCTTGGAATGCCCGGCATACATCTGCTTGATGGAGACATTCAGCCACAGCCGGCTGCCGCCGGTTTCGTGCGACCACACGCCCCGGACCTCGGGCACGCCGGCGGCTTCCAGCTGATTCCACACCGCGCCGCTGCGATAGGTGCAGCGATAAAACGAGTCGTCATCGGGCGGAATGCCGGGGATGGCGCCGAGCAGCACCGGGTTGTCGCGGTGCATCATGCTTTCGACGCGGATCGCCGGCTCCTTTTTCACGCCGCCGGCGTAATAGCCGGTCCACTCCCCGAGCGGGCCCTCCTCGATCAGATCGTCGAGCGACACGGTGCCTTCAAAGGCGATCTCCGCATTGGCCGGGATCGGCAGGCCGGTCACCGGTCCGGAAATGGTCTCCACCGACTCGCCAAGCAGCCCGCCGGCGGCATCGTATTCGTTCTTGCCGTAAGGAATTTCGAGGCCGGCGACCATGAACAGCGCCGGATGCATGCCGACCACGACCGCCACCGGACAGCGCTGACCGAGTTCCTTGTAGCGCTGCAGGATCAGATTGCCGTGCTTGCCTTTGGAGCACATCACCGAGGCGACCTGCTTGTCGTGCACCTGCACGCGGTAGGCGCCGTAGTTGATCCAGCCGGTGTCCGGATGGCGCATGATCACCATGCAGCCGGTGCCGATATAGTAACCGCCATCGTGCTCGTGCCATTTCGGCGCCGGGATTTTGAGGAGATTCACATCGTCGCCGCGGCTCACGTTCTCCAAAAGCAGGCCGGTCGGCACGGTGACCGGCGGGATGGTTTTGCCTTCCTTCATGTAGCGGCGCCAGAAATGGACCAGGTCCATGTCGGTGGCGCTCTCGGGCAGGCCGAGCGTGAGCTTGATGCGCCTGGTCGAGGTGAGAATGTTGGCGACGGCGCGATAGCCACTCGGATAGCCGGGAATATCGTCGAACAGCACGGCCTTATTGCCGGTCTGCCGCTGATAGAAATCGACGATGCCGCCGATCTCTTCCTCCCGATTGGCGCCGCGCACCAACTGCAATTCGCCGGCCGCCTCCATCTGGGAGAGCCAGGTGCGCAAATCCTGCTTCGGCGCGTTGGTGAGGTTTCTGGACGACAGTTCGGCGGGCCGATTCATGGGATCACCTTTGGTATCAGCGGTCAGGCTGCGGCGCGTTCGAGCGCCCGGCGCGTCATCGTCCGCACCAGGTCACGCCGATAATCGGCGCTTGTGTTGATATCCTCAAGCGGGTCGATGGCCGCGGCGGCAGCATCGGCCGCGGCACGAAAAACCTCGAGATCGGGCGGATGTCCGGCAAGAGCGGCCTCGGCCTGCGCGATCCGGCGCGGCTGCGGCTCGGCGCCGCCGACGCCGATACGCGGCTCGGTGATTTTTCCGCCTTCGAGCCGATAGGTCACCAGCGCCATGCCGAGAGCGAAATCGCCCGGCCGGCGGCTGAACTCGCAGAAACCAAAGCGCGTATCGGCCGGCAGCAACGGAATACGCGTTTCGATTAAAAGCTCGTCCTCTTTGAGGGCCGTCGTCATGATTCCGGCAAAGAAATCCTTGGCCGCAATAGCGCGGGTGCCGCGTTTGCTGCGCGCGATCATCTGCGCATCAAGCGTCGCCGCGACCAGGCACCATTCGGAAGCCGGGTCGGCATGCGCCAGAC
>JBKKAF010000093.1:0-27063 GCA_046714775.1 Xanthobacteraceae bacterium
CCCCACCCCTCCCCCGTAAACGGGGGAGGGAGCAGGCAGCGATCGCCGCTCGCCATTTCGTGAATCGCCGCGTCGCTCATTCCCGGTGCCTGCTCACTATCCACTATTCGCTACTCGCTATTCGCTCTTTCGCGCTTTCTCGTCACCCGGCAGGAGATAGTCCGGCCCCTCCCAAGGCGAGAGAAAATCGAAGTTGCGGAACTCCTGCGTCAGCCGCACCGGCTCGTTGACAACGCGCTTGAGCTCATCGTCCCAGCGCACCTCGACAAAACCCGTGAGCGGAAAGTCCTTGCGCAGGGGATGGCCTTCAAAGCCGTAGTCGGTCAGCAGGCGCCGCATGTCGGTATGGCCGGTGAACGGCACGCCATAGAGATCGTAGACTTCGCGCTCGAACCAGTCGGCGCCCGGAAACACGTCGGTGATGGAGGCCACCGGCGCGTTCTCGTCGATCGCGATCTTGACCCGGATGCGCGCGTTCAGACGCGGCGACAGGAAATGATAGACCACGTCGAAGCGGTGCTCGCGGCCCGGCCAATCGATGGCGGTGACGTCGACGATGCTCCAGAACTGGCAGCGCTCGTCGTCGCGCAGGAATGTGACCACGCGGACGATGTCGGCCGCGGTGACGTCGATCGTCAGTTCGCCGAGCGCCACGCTGTGCCCGCGCACCGACCCCGGCAGTGCGCCGGTGATCGTGTCTGCAAGCTTCTTGAGAATTTCGCTCATGAGTCCGCCCGCGCGCCTTACCGTTCAATGGTTCCGGTGCGGCGGATCTTCTTCTGCAGGAGCAGGACGCCGTAAAGCAGCGCCTCGGCGGTCGGCGGACAGCCGGGCACATAGATGTCGACCGGCACGATGCGATCGCAGCCCCGCACCACCGAATAGGAGTAATGGTAGTAGCCGCCGCCGTTGGCGCACGATCCCATCGAGATGACGTAACGCGGCTCCGGCATCTGGTCGTAGACCTTGCGTAGCGCCGGCGCCATTTTGTTGGTGAGCGTGCCGGCGACGATCATCACGTCTGACTGCCGTGGCGAGGCGCGAGGCGCAAAGCCGAAACGCTCGGCATCGTAGCGTGGCATCGACATCTGCATCATTTCGACGGCGCAGCAGGCGAGCCCGAATGTCATCCACATCAGCGAGCCGGTGCGCGCCCAGGTGATGAGGTCTTCGGAAGCGGCGACCAGAAAGCCCTTATCGGAGAGTTCCTCATTGAGCCCGAGATAGAACGCATCGTCCGCGCCCACGGCTTTGCCGGTGCGCGGGTCGATAATGCCGGTCGCCGGCTGGGCGAAGCTTGTGCGCCCGCCTAGTCCCATTCGAGCGCTCCCTTTCTCCACTCATAGATAAATCCGACGGTCAGAACTGCAAGGAACACCATCATCGACCAGAAGCCGTAGAGGCCGAGATCGCCGAAGGCGACCGCCCAGGGGAACAGGAACGCCACTTCCAGGTCGAAGATGATGAACAGGATGGCGACGAGATAGAAGCGCACGTCGAATTTCATGCGCGCGTCGTCGAATGCGTTGAATCCGCACTCGTAGGCCGACAGTTTTTCCGGGTCGGGCTGCTTATAGGCGACCACAAAGGGCGCAACGAGCAGCATCAGACCGAGAACGAGCGCGACCGCGATGAAGACGGCGAGGGGCAGGTAATCCATCAATAGTTCGTTCATCGGCGACCTTCACCTCCGACGCCCCCGAAGCCCCGGCCCGATCGGAAGCCCGTCCCGCCCCAGCAACCGACAAGGTCCCGCAAGCGCTTACGAAATCGCCCTTGTCGCGGCTCGAATTCGTGTCAAGGACGGGCGGCTGTGGCTTAGCGCAGCGCCCAAAGAGTGGCAAGCGGCGCGCCGCCGTAGAGCGAATACGGAATTGCAATGACGTCACGGATGGAATGGCGGGAGCGACGGGACTCGAACCCGCGGCCTCCGGCGTGACAGGCCGGCGCTCTAACCAACTGAGCTACGCCCCCTTTTTTGCGGGAACCGTGCGGACTTAAATCTCGACCCCGGCCGAGTCAAGGCGCCCCCGAGAACGGCTTGAGCAACGCCTGCCGGACTTCGGAATTGTGCCGGTCGCGTGGTTTTGGCGTGGTCCTTGAGTGTTCGTACCCGGTTTCGTTCGGTATTTAGGGCAGTTTTTGCATCACAACAGCGAAAAACCCACATTTTTCGCTAGGAAGTCATGGTCAGACCCTATGCGAATCGTCTAATGCGGCATTCGTGAAAGTCGATTTTATCGCCACTTTCCGCAACGAGGAGGGCCAGCCATGGCAGCTAAGAAACCGGGCGCAGCTGCGACCGTGACACTAAAGCATCTCGCGGCAAATCTCGCGGAAACCCACGAGATGTCGAAAAAGCAAACCGAAGCGGTGCTCGGGGATCTGGTCGGCTTGGTGTCCAAGCACCTGAGGAAGGGCGACCGTATCCGCATCGGCGGGCTTGGCATCCTCGTGGTGCGCAAGCGTGCCGCGCGCATGGGGCGCAATCCCGCAACCGGCGAACCGATCCAGATCAAGGCGAGCAAGAAGGTTGCCTTCCGCGCCGCCAAGGAACTCAAGGAATCAGTCTAAAGCCCTTGCGGCTTTAGCTGGACCCGGCGGGATGAGCCACCGCGCTCGTCCCGGGCGAGCGCGTCGTCAACGGACAAGCCCGATCTCGGTGCATCCGGGATCGGGCAAGTCTGTCTGTCGCAAGTCTGTCTGTCGCATGCCTGCCTGACGCACGACCCAGCATCCATGACACAAGCAGCAACGAAGCAGCGCGGCCGAATGGCGCGCGTGCTTTATCGCATCCCTTGCCCGACCCCTGGAGATCGCTTTGGCGGCGTGATAGGAGCGCGCCCGAGCCTCCCCAGTCGCCGACAGAGGGCCGATGAACGCGTCCGTCGATGTCACCGCGTCCGCGACTGTGCGCCCGGCGCGCGCCGCCATCCGAGCGGTGGTCTGGGTGCTGGCATTCACCGTCCTGGTCCGGCTGTTCAGCCTCGGCGCCTATCCGCTGTTTGATAAGACCGAGGCGCGTTATGCGCTGATCGGCGAACTGATGTACGCGACCGGCAATTGGGTCACGCCGCTGATCGAGCTCGGTGTTCCGTTCTGGGCCAAGCCGCCGCTGTCGGTGTGGGGCACCGCCCTCTCCTATGCAGCGTTCGGCGTCAATGAATTCGCCGCCCGCTTCCCCTCCTTCATCATGCTCGCGCTCGTGGCCTATCTGGTGTTCGTGATCGCCACGGCGGCGCGCGATCGGGATTTCGGGCTGGTCGCAGTCTGCGTGTTCTTCAGCACCGGCTTGAGCTTTTATCTGGCCGGCGGCGTGATGACCGATCCGGCGCTGTTGCTCGGCGTCACCCTCACCATGGTGGCGTTCTGGACCTGCATGACCGGCCCCACCCGCGCCTGGGGTTTCCTGTTTTTCATTGGACTTGCGATCGCGCTGTTGGCCAAGGGACCGATCGGGGTCGTGCTGCCGGGCTTCTCGATCGCGGCCTGGGTCGCCTGGCACAATAAATGGCGCGAGACTTGGCGTAACCTCCCCTGGATTGCCGGCACGTTGCTCGTCGTCCTCCTGGTCGTGCCCTGGTACGTGCTGGCCGAGCGCGCCACACCCGGCTTCTTCAACTACTTCATCATCGGCGAGCATTTCCAGCGTTTCGTGCGGACCGGCTGGAGCGGCGACCTCTATGGCGGGCCGCGGGTATTTCCGTACGGCACCATTTGGCTGTTCGCTATGCTCGCCATGCTGCCCTGGTCATTCATCGTGCTGCTGCTGCCGTTCCACCGCCGTCTGCGCGAAGCCGTGTTCAGCAAGGAGCTGATCCGCGACCAGTGGCTGAGTTACCTGGTGTTCTGGTTTTTCGGCTCGCTGGTCTTCTTCACGGTGCCGCGCATCATCCTGATCACCTATGTCGCCACCAGCCTGCCGGCGTTCGCGCTGCTGACCGCGCATGTGCTGCGGCGGCTGGGGGACGATGGACGCCCTTACCGGATCGCCCTGATCGCCGCGCTGGTGCCGCTCGTGTGTTTTTCTTTTGTGATCGCCAACCGGATTGACGCCTTCGCGTTGTCTCCGGGGGTTCCCACCGAGAAGCATGTCGTCCAGGCCTATGAGGCGCAGCGGCGCGGCGCCGACTACAATCTGATCTACCTTCTGGATCGGCCATTCTCGGCGGAATTCTATTCGGCGCGACGCGCCAAGCTGGCGCAGACTGCGCAGGACGCTACGCGCATGCTGCAGCAAGGCGGTAATCCATTGTTCGCCGTTTCGCGCAAGCGACTTGCGGAACTGCCCGCCGAGTTGCGCGCGCGGCTCGAAACGGTGGTCGAGCGGAACGGCACGCTGCTGTTACGGCCGATTGCGCCTTAGAGCATGATCCCGAAAAGTGGGAACCGGTTTTCGGAAAAGATCACACAAAAAGCTAGACCATGATCCGATGCAATTGAATCGGATCACGGTCTAGCGGCGCGCGCGCCCGTTTCCCATTCTGACTTTACGATGGTGGGCGGTGACGGACTCGAACCGCCGACATCCTGCGTGTAAAGCAGGCGCTCTACCAACTGAGCTAACCGCCCGAAGCGCATGATTAGCGCGGCCGCCGGCTCGGCGCCAGCGCCTACCGGGGAACCCGGCCGAAACGCGAAAGCCGGGCACGTGGCTCGGCTTTCTGTCGTTTCGTGGAGCGCGGATCAGTGCGCGGTCAACGTCGAGGAATCCTCGTCGACCGCCGGCTCGGTGCTGACCGAGGTTTCGGTCGGCTTGGCGCTTTCCTCGTCCCAGGTGATCGGCTCGGGCTTGCGCACCAGCGCGCGCGCCAGCACCTCGTCCATGCGGGAGACTGGAATGATATCGAGGCCCTTCTTGATGGCTTCGTTGATGTCGACCAGGTCCTTGGCGTTCTCTTCCGGGATCAGCACCGTCTTCATGCCGCCGCGGGAAGCGGCCAGCAGCTTTTCCTTCAACCCGCCGATCGGCAGCACACGCCCGCGCAGCGTGATCTCGCCGGTCATGGCGACATCGCGGCGCACCGCAATGCCGGTCATCACCGAGACGATCGCCGTGACCATGGCGACGCCCGCCGACGGACCATCCTTCGGCGTCGCGCCTTCCGGCACGTGCACGTGGATGTCGCGCTTGTCGAACAAGGGCGGTTCGATGCCGAAGGCGATCGCCCGCGAGCGCACATAGGACGCCGCCGCCGAAATCGACTCCTTCATCACGTCACGCAGGTTTCCGGTGACGGTCATCTTGCCCTTGCCGGGCATCATGACACCTTCGATGGTCAGCAGCTCGCCGCCGACGTCGGTCCAGGCGAGGCCGGTCACCATGCCGACCAGATCCTCTTCCTCGATCTCGCCGTAGCGATATTTCGGCACGCCGAGATAGTCGCCGACGTTCTGCCCCTCGACCTTGATCGACTTCTTCTTCGATAAGATGAGTTCCTTCACCGCCTTGCGGATCAACGTGGACAGCTCGCGCTCGAGATTGCGCACGCCGGCCTCCCGCGTGTAGCGGCGGATCAGGAGCAACAGCCCCTCATCGTCGATCGACCATTCCTTGGGGTCGAGGCCGTGCTTGGCGATCGCGTGCGGGATCAGATGTTTGCGCGCGATCTCGACCTTCTCGTCTTCGGTGTAGCCGGCGATCCGGATGATCTCCATGCGGTCCATCAGCGGCGGCGGAATGTTGAGCGTATTCGCGGTCGTAATGAACATCACGCTCGAGAGGTCGTAGTCGACCTCGAGATAGTGGTCGTTGAAGGTGTGGTTCTGCTCGGGGTCGAGTACCTCGAGCAGCGCCGATGACGGATCGCCGCGGAAATCGGCGCCCATCTTGTCCACCTCGTCAAGCAGGAACAGCGGGTTCGACGACTTCGCCTTGCGCATCGACTGGATGATCTTGCCGGGCATCGAGCCGATATAGGTGCGCCGGTGACCGCGGATCTCGGCTTCGTCGCGCACGCCGCCGAGCGACACGCGCACGAAGTCGCGGCCGGTCGCCTTGGCGATCGACTTGCCGAGCGAGGTCTTGCCCACGCCGGGCGGTCCGACCAGGCACAGGATCGGTCCGGTCAGCTTGTTGGCGCGCTGCTGGACCGCGAGATACTCGACGATCCGTTCCTTGACCTTCTCCAGGCCGAAATGGTCGGCGTCGAGGATATCCTGCGCGAGCTTGAGGTCCTTCTTGACCTTGGACTTCTTGTTCCAGGGGATCGACAACAGCCAATCCAGATAGTTGCGCACCACCGTCGCCTCAGCCGACATCGGCGACATTTGGCGCAGCTTCTTCAGCTCGTGGGTGGCCTTCTCGCGCGCTTCCTTCGAGAGCTTGGTCTTCTTGATCTTGTCTTCGAGTTCAGCGAGTTCATCCTTGCCTTCCTCGTCGCCGAGCTCCTTCTGGATCGCCTTCATCTGTTCGTTGAGGTAGTACTCGCGCTGGGTCTTCTCCATCTGCCGCTTGACGCGGGTGCGGATGCGCTTCTCGACCTGCAGGACGGAGATTTCGCTCTCCATCAAGCCGAGCACCTTTTCCAGGCGCGCGGTGACGATCGGCGTCTCCAGGATCTGTTGCTTGTCGGGAATCTTCACCGCCAGATGCGAGGCCACGGTGTCGGCGAGCTTGGCATAGTCCTCGATCTGCTGGACCACGCCGACCACTTCGGGCGACACCTTCTTGTTCAGCTTCACATAGTTTTCGAATTCGTTGATCACCGAGCGGGCGAGCGCTTCAGCCTCCACCTGCTCGCCGGCGGTATCGGCCAGCACGACGGCGTCGGCCTCGAAATATTCCAGGCGGTCGGTATAGCTATTGACCTTGGCGCGCGCGGCGCCCTCGACCAGCACCTTGACGGTGCCGTCGGGCAGCTTGAGCAGTTGCAGCACGCTGGCCAGCGTCCCGACCTCGAAGATCGAGCCGGTGGCCGGATCATCATCGGAAGCATTCTTCTGCGTCGCGAGCAAAATGAATGTGTCGGAGCGCATCACTTCCTCGAGCGCGCGGATCGACTTCTCGCGGCCGACGAAGAGCGGCACGATCATGTGCGGAAAAACGACGATGTCGCGCAGCGGCAACACCGGATAGGCCCGGGTTTCACCGGGGACGAGTGGTGGGCGAGGCTTTGCGCTTGTCATGGCCCGAAGTCCTTATTGTTGTGCCCCTCGTCCGTCACCCGCGCAGGCGGCATCACGGTCGAGTGCCAGGTTGGGCCGGGAGGGGAGCGGGGATCGCCCGCGCCGCAGGACGGGTACGAGACCCTTCCCGGGAAGCTTTGACGTGATCCTTCGTACGGTTTCGTTCGCGGCATCATAGGTGGCGACGCCCTGCCGCAGTGTCAAGTAAGCCCGAAAATTCAAGCAAATAGCGGGAATGGAACCGGCTGAAACAGGCGGCTTGTACGAATCGCAGAACGGCCGCGCGGGTCCCTGCCGGCTCAGGCGCTGGCAGGGGCTTCGTTGGCGCGGTCGGCACGGTCGGCGTAGATGTAAAGCGGGCGGGCGGTGCCCTCGACCACTTCCTTGGAGATCACGACCTCTTCGACGCCTTCCAGGCTCGGTAACTCGAACATGGTGTCGAGCAGGATGCCCTCCATGATCGAGCGCAGGCCGCGCGCGCCGGTTTTGCGGTCGATCGCCTTGCGCGCGATCGCCCCCAGCGCCTCTTCCGCCAGCGTCAGGTCGATGCTCTCCATCTCGAACAGCCGCTGGTACTGCTTCACCAGCGCGTTCTTCGGCTGGGTGAGGATCAGCTTCAGCGAGGGCTCGTCGAGGTCCTCAAGGGTGGCGACAACCGGCAGCCGGCCGACGAATTCCGGGATCAGCCCGTATTTCAGCAGATCCTCGGGCTCCACCTCGCGGAAGATTTCGCCCGACTTGCGGTCCTCCGGCGCCCGCACATTGGCCGAGAAGCCGATGGAGGACGAGCGGCCGCGCGAGGAAATGATCTTTTCCAGTCCGGCAAAGGCGCCGCCGCACACGAACAGGATATTGGTGGTGTCGACCTGCAGGAACTCCTGCTGCGGATGCTTGCGGCCGCCCTGCGGAGGCACCGAGGCGATGGTGCCTTCCATGATCTTGAGCAGCGCCTGCTGCACGCCCTCACCCGACACATCACGGGTGATCGACGGGTTGTCGGACTTGCGGCTGATCTTGTCGATCTCGTCGATATAGACGATGCCGCGCTGCGCGCGCTCGACATTGTAGTCGGCCGACTGCAGCAGCTTGAGAATGATGTTCTCGACATCCTCGCCGACATAACCCGCTTCGGTAAGCGTGGTGGCGTCGGCCATGGTGAAGGGCACGTCGAGGATGCGCGCCAGCGTCTGCGCCAGCAAGGTCTTGCCGGAGCCGGTCGGCCCGATCAGCAGGATATTGGACTTCGCCAGTTCGACGTCGTTGTGCTTGGTCTGGTGGTTGAGCCGCTTGTAGTGATTGTGGACGGCGACCGAGAGCACGCGCTTCGCGTGCTGCTGCCCAATCACGTAGTCGTCGAGCACCTTGCAGATTTCCTTCGGCGTCGGAATGCCGTCGCGCGACTTCACCAGCGAGGATTTGTTCTCCTCGCGGATGATGTCCATGCACAGTTCGACACACTCGTCGCAGATGAACACGGTCGGGCCGGCAATGAGCTTGCGCACCTCATGCTGGCTCTTGCCGCAGAACGAGCAGTAGAGCGTGTTCTTGGAGTCGCTGCCGCCGACTTTGCTCATTCCATTTCTCCGCCGGTCCGCCGACCGGTTACGTTCGTGCCGACCATAACAAGGGGTCCCCTAAGAGTCCGTAGCACCAATGCCACACTTATCCTGGTATTTGCGGACCGTCCCTCGTCAAATCAGTCGTAGCGAAGCACGGTAGCCTAGCGATAATAAAGATTTCATTAATGATGAAAATTGAGTTCCGTGGCGACATCTTGGCGGAATGGCTGGGACCAAATGGCCCATCTATGCCGCCGCAATCGGCGCCTAAATCTTGGTTGGAACTTCTTCCGGCCGCTTGTTGATCACTTTGTCGACAATGCCCCATTCCTTCGCCGTCTCCGCGGTCAGGAAGTAGTCGCGCTCAAGTGCGTCTTCGATCTTCTTGAGCGCCTGCCCGGTATGACGGACGTAGATGTCGTTGAGCCGCTTTTTGAGATTCAGGATCTCCTGGGCATGCAACATGATGTCGGTGGCCTGGCCTTGGAACCCGCCCGACGGCTGATGCAGCATGATGCGAGCATTGGGCAGGGCAAAGCGCATGTCCTTGTGGCCAGAGGCGAGCAGCAGCGAACCCATCGAAGCCGCCTGCCCGATGCACATGGTCTGCACGGCGGGGCGGACGAACTGCATGGTGTCGTAGATCGCAAGCCCGGAGGTCACCACGCCGCCCGGCGAATTGATGTAAATCGCGATCTCTTTTTTCGGATTATCCGCCTCCAAGAACAGAAGCTGCGCGACGACCAGGGACGCCATGCCGTCCTCGACCGGGCCGGTGATGAAGATGATCCGTTCCTTCAACAGGCGTGAATAGATGTCGTACGCCCGCTCGCCGCGGTTGGTCTGCTCGACCACCATGGGAACGAGATAGTTCATGTACGTTTCGTGCGGATCGCGCATGTTCAACCTGTCTTGGTCAGCGGGCGGGCTGGGTCGGCTCAACGCCGCCATGGTCAGCCAGCACCGCGACGCATTTTGTTACACAGTCATCGCAGATATAGCCGGATGCGCCGGCTACAAGGCAGCCGACAGCTTCGGCATCACGGCGGCAGAAAGAGCAACGCAGGTTCCGCCGCAGCAGCCAGCCGCGCCGCCCTAGTGGTTCGATGCCGACGCTTCGCACCCGCGATCGTGTCGGCATCTAACCACAAAGCATTGAGTTTGCTAGTGGTCCGGCTCGACGCTTGGGTACCAAGCCTCCGAGTCGGACCGCTCGCCTCGATGGGGCTCCCGCGCTGTTATCCACGATTCGCTCCGTCAAAGCACCCGGCTGTTCCCGCGGTCAGGCGGCAGGATTTTGTTCTTCGTCGTCCTTGTAAAGCTGCTCGCGTGAAACCGGCTTGTCGGTCACCTTGGCGAGCTCGACGATGAACTCCACGACCTTGTCCTCGAAGATCGGGGCACGCACGCTGGCCACAGCGGACGGGTTCTTTCGGAAATAGTCCCAGATCTCCTGCTCGCGGCCCGGAAACTGCCGCGCCCGTTCGACGATCGCCCGGCTGAGCTCCTCGTCGTTGACGGAGATATTGTTCTTCTCACCGATTTCCGCAAGCACCAGTCCCAGGCGAACACGCCGTTCGGCTATACCTTGGTATTCCGCCCGCGCCTTCTCTTCGGTCGTGCCCTCGTCCGCAAAAGTACGGCCCTGCCCCTTGAGATCGGACTCCACGGTGTTCCAGATGCTCTTGAACTCCTCCTCGACCAGGGTCGGCGGCGGGGGGAACTTGTGCAACGCGTCGAGCTTGTCGAGCAGCATGCGCTTGAGCTTCTGTTTGCTCATGGCCGCATGATCGCGCGCGATGCGATCCTTGACGGCATCCTTGAGCTTGGCCAGCGACTCCAGTCCCAGCGACGATGCATAGGCGTCGTCGATGGTGACGGAGCCCGGGGCTTCGATCGATTTCGCCGTCACCTTGAACTCGGCGGCCTTTCCGGCCAACTCCGAATTGAGATAGGCGCTCGGGAAGGTCACTTTGACCTGGCGTGTCTCGCCCGCGGTCACTCCGACCAATTGATCCTCAAAACCGGGGATGAAGCTTCCCGAACCGACATTGACGGCGATGTCCTCGCCGGCGCCGCCCTCGAACGGCTTGCCGTCGATTTCGCCCACGAAGGAGATCACCACGCGGTCGCCCTTTTCGACCTTCGCCCCCTCGCCTTTATCGGCGTATGGGCGGTTCTGCTCGGTAATCTTTTGCAGCGCTTCCTCGATCTCCTTATCGCTCACGTCGGCGGTGAGCCGCTCGAGCGTGATGCCCTTGAAGTCGGCGAGCTCGATCTTGGGCAGCACTTCCAACGCCAAAGTATAGGCCAGGTCGGACTCGCCGCCGATCACGCGGTCCACTTCTTTGCCCTCTTCCGGCAGCGTGACCTTGGGCTCCATGGCGAGCTTGAGGCCGCGTTCGTCCACGATCTTGGCGTTCATCTCGCGGATGACGGCCTCGATGGTCTCGGTCATGACCGCGCGTCCGTAGACCTTGCGCAGATGGTTCACCGGCACCTTGCCGGGGCGGAAGCCCGGCAGGCGGACCTGGTTCTTCATCTGACCCAGGCGTTCAACCACCCGGGCTTCGAGATCGGAGGCCGGAACCTTGACCTCAAACTCCCGCTTGAGGCCCTCGGAAAGCGTTTCGGTGACTTGCATCTTGCCAATCTTTGCGGCCGCGCGGGACGCCGGCCTCGGTTAGGGATTGCGCTTCGCGCCGTCGATGCGCCTCTTGCCGGGGTGGTGCGGGCGGAGGGATTTGAACCCCCACGACTTTCGTCACGGGAACCTAAATCCCGCGCGTCTACCAATTCCGCCACGCCCGCAAAGGGCACCTCGGCCGCGAACGGACGTGGCCGGGCGGCGCGGCTTATATCACGCGCAAAGAGCGCGGCGCACGACAAATATCGGAGGCTAATTGCTGACACATGCCGCGGCGTTCAGCCCGCTAGGAAAGCGCGACACCCAGCCGGGGAAACAGCTGCCGGTAAACCCGCGGCAGGGCTTCGGGCAGGTCCTCGGCAATGAGGCCGGGGCCGGCGTCGTTGCCGGCCTCGCCGTGCAGCCAGACCGCAGCCGCCGCAGCCTCGAATCCCGGCATGCCTTGCGCCAGCAGTCCGCCCGCCATCCCAGCCAGCACGTCACCGGAGCCAGCGGTCGCCAGCCAGGGCGGTGCATTTTCGGCGATTGCGGCGCGCCCGTCGGGCGCCGCAACGACCGTATCGGGGCCCTTCAGGATCACGAAAGCTGATGATTTTTCAGCGGCTAAGATGGCTTTCTCAAACCTCGTTCGAGGCGCTTCAACCAGTTTCTCAAAGAACCGGGCGAACTCGCCTTCATGGGGCGTCAGCACCGTCGCTGCCGGTCGGCGCTGCCGGATCGCCGCGATCAAAGTGTCGGGGTTGTCGGCAAAGCTGATGAGCGCGTCCGCGTCGAGCACGACGGCCCGGTCACCGGCCAGGGCGGTCAGCACCAAGTCCCGGGTGCCCGGTCCCACCCCACCCCCCGGGCCGAGCACGACCGCGTTGCATCGGGGGTCCGCCAGAAATTCCCTGAACGCGGCGGCGCCATCCACCGCCCGCACCATGACGGCAAGGCTGGCGGCCGCGTTGACGGCCAGTGCCTCGCGCGGGCTGGCGATCGTCACGAGACCGGCCCCTGCCCGCAACGCCCCGCGGGCGGCGAGCCGGGCCGCCCCGGTGGAGGCGAGGCCGCCGGATACCACGACGGCATGGCCGCGGAAGTATTTGTGGCCATCGATGCGCGGCACCGGTAACAACGTCCCCCACAAGACCGGGACATTGGCGCAGGTCTTAGGCTTGATAACCTCGAGCACGGTTGCCGGGATGCCGATATCGGCGACGAAAACTCTGCCGCAATGCAGCCGTCCGGGCAACAGCAGATGCCCCGGCTTGCGGCGAAAGAAGGTCACCGTCTCGGCAGCCTTCACCGCCGCTCCCACGATCGCGCCGGTGGCGCCGTTGATGCCGCTCGGCAGATCGACCGCATAAACTTTGCCCGTAGCGGCGTTGATCGCCTCGATCAGGGCGCGCGCATCGCCCGCGATGGCCCGATCGAGTCCCGCCCCAAACAAGGCATCGATGATGACATCGCTATCCGCCAAGCCAGCGGGTGTCGCGGCTTCGGTCGGTCCGCTCCAGCACTGCGCCGCCTGGGCGGCATCGCCTTTGAGCTGGTCGCGGATGCCGTGCAACAGGACCCGAACCCGGTAGCCGCGCTCCGCCAGCGCGCGGGCCGCCACGAAGCCGTCGCCCCCGTTATTGCCCGGCCCTGCGACCACCGTGACCGACGCGCCAGGCGCGTGCCGGGCAACCACCGCATGGGCAACCGCATGGCCGGCATTTTCCATCAGCGTGCTGCCGGCAACGCCGCCTGCAATCGCCAGGCGATCGGCCTCAGCCATTTCAGTCGGGGTGAGCAGCTCGATCATCAACACGACAGTATCCAGGCGTCCAGTGAGCGACAATGCGCCTCCCTGCAGCCAAAACCGTCGTCGCCCGCGGGGGATAGATACTGCTGCCTGGAATTTAGGCAAAATGCCTAATCCGGCATCGGGGGGCTGCGCGAGGACTTGTCGCCGATCGGCGATCTGCGCTTTAAAGGATTGATTGGTGGCGATTTTTCCAGCCCTGCCGACCTTGGCATGGAGCCTGCTATCGAAAACCCGCTAACGAAAAACCCGCCGAATACGGCAATCGCCATGTGGGAGAAACAAGGAACACGATGAAAAAAATCGAGGCCATCATCAAACCGTTCAAGCTCGACGAGGTGAAGGAGGCGCTCCAGGAGGTCGGTCTGCAGGGCATCACCGTGACCGAGGCCAAAGGCTTCGGGCGGCAGAAGGGTCATACCGAGCTCTATCGCGGCGCCGAATACGTCGTGGATTTTCTGCCCAAGGTGAAAATCGAGATTGTGCTGGGCGATGACATGGTCGAAAAAGCTGTCGAGGCGATCCGCCGCGCCGCGCAAACCGGCCGTATTGGCGACGGAAAAATCTTCGTCTCGAATATCGAGGAAGCAATCCGGATCAGAACGGGGGAATCCGGACTGGACGCCATCTGACCTCAGAAAATCCCACTTTTAGGTTTTCCGGTCCCGCATGACAAAAGGGGTATGCATTCCATGACGACGGCTAAAGAAGTCCTGAAAATGATCAAGGACAACGACGTGAAATACGTCGATTTTCGCTTCACGGACCCGCGCGGTAAGTGGCAGCACGTCACGTTCGACGTCTCCATGATCGAAGAAGACACTTTCGCCGAAGGCCAGATGTTCGACGGCTCCTCGATCGCCGGCTGGAAGGCGATCAACGAGTCCGACATGAACCTGATGCCCGATCCGTCCACCGCCACCATCGATCCGTTCTTCGCGGAGACCACGATGGTGCTGATCTGCGACGTGCTCGAGCCGACCACCGGCGAGCCCTATAACCGCGATCCGCGCGGCATCGCCAAGAAAGCCGAGGGCATGGTCAAGGCGTCTGGCGTGGGCGACACCATCTATTTCGGTCCCGAGGCGGAGTTCTTCATCTTCGACGACGTGAAGTACTCCGCCGAGCCGTACAAGACCGGCTTCAAGCTCGACTCCATCGAGTTTCCGATCAATTCCGACACCGAATACGAAGGCGGCAACCTCGGCCACCATGTCGGAACCAAGAAGGGCTATTTCCCGGTCCCGCCGCAGGACACCGCACAGGACATGCGCTCGGAAATGCTCGGCGCCATGGCGCGCATGGGCTGCAGGGTCGAGAAGCATCACCACGAGGTCGCCTCCGCCCAGCATGAGCTCGGCCTAAAATTCTCGCCGCTGACAAACATGGCCGACCAGATGCAGACCTACAAATACTGCATCCATCAGGTCGCCCATATTTACGGCAAGACCGCCACCTTCATGCCGAAGCCGATCTACGGCGACAACGGCTCCGGCATGCATTGCCATCAGTCGATCTGGAAGGACGGCAAGCCGGTCTTTGCCGGCAACAAATATGCCGACCTGTCTGAGACCTGCCTGTCCTACATCGCCGGCATCATCAAACACGCCAAGGCGATCAACGCCTTCACCAACCCGACCACAAATTCCTACAAAAGGTTGGTGCCGGGCTACGAGGCGCCGGTGCTGCTAGCCTATTCGGCGCGCAACCGATCGGCGTCGTGCCGGATTCCCTACGCCACCAATCCGAAAGCCAAGCGCGTCGAGGTTCGCTTCCCGGACCCGCTGTGCAATCCCTATCTCGGCTTTGCCGCGATGACGATGGCCGGGCTCGACGGCATCAAGAACAAGCTGCATCCCGGCGAGGCGATGGACAAGGACCTCTACGATCTGCCGAAGGCCGAGCTGAAGAACATCCCGACGGTCTGCGGCTCGCTGCGGCAGGCGCTGGAAGAACTGGACAAGGACCGCGACTTCCTCAAAGCCGGCGGCGTGTTCGATGACGATTTCATCGACAGCTATATCGAGCTGAAAATGACCGAGGTGGTCCGTTTCGAGCACACCCCGCATCCGGTCGAATTCGAAATGTACTACTCGGCGTAAGTCTCGCCGCGTTGCGATCGAAGAAAAGGGGCGCCGCACCGGCGCCCTTTTTTGTTGTGTCATGGATCGACAGCTTGCATACCGCCCCTGGCGGGGGCAGCACGGCGCCGCTTCAGATCATCAGAAAGCTGATGGCGACCGCACCGGTTGCGGCGCCCGCGAGCAGCGCATAGCGCCGCTGCCGCTTCGGACCGTAGACACCGGCGTCACGCTGCGCGCGGATCATCGCCGCCTCGAATTCGTCGGACGAGGAGAATGAGCAGGCCAAGGCGCAGCCGGCGCGCTCGGCACTCGCTTGGAGCGCGAGCGCATCGGACTTCATTCGGCCAAAGGCTGGCAGGTGCCACATGCCCGCAAGATAGGCCCACGCGGGTAAAGGAAGCTTTGCGCCTGCGCTATCGCCTGCAATTCCGCGGTCTCGCGCCTTCGTTTAGATGCCGGCAAGACTTAAGGCGGCAATTCAGGCCGCGCGCTGCTGGGCCGCCTGCAGGAGCTGCGCCGCACGCGCACCGAGGCCGAACGCGGGCTTCGGCTTGGCCGGAGCCCCCGCACCGGTAGGGGTCGCACCCGCCACCAATTCGTCGGCGGTTTCCAGCCGGTTGCGGCCATTGCTCTTGGCGCGGTAGAGCGCCGAGTCGGCGCGCGCGATCATTGTCTCGATATGAGCGTCCGGCGCGCCGCTGGCGACCCCGACGCTGACGGTCGCCGCAATCCGATGGCCGGCAAACTCCACGGCAGCCGCCTGGAACGCATACCGCACACGCTCGGCCGCCACCGCAGCCTCGGCCAGAGATCCCGGCACCATGGTCACGAACTCCTCGCCACCAAACCGTCCCATGACATCGCTCGCGCGCATGGTCGAACTCACCGTCGCGGCAAACAGCTTTATCGCCTCGTCGCCCACGGCGTGACCGAAGCGATCATTGATCGACTTGAAGTGATCGAGATCGAACAGCAGCACGCTCACCGGCTGCTTGTTCTTTTCCCGGCCCGCCATCAGCGCCCTGGCGGCCGCCAGGAAGCCGCGGCGATTGAGCAATCCGGTCAATTCGTCGGTCGACGCCGCATCCTGGTGGTGGCGCACCGCACGTTCCTTGGACAGCACCAGCACGATGAAAGCGGTGCCCACCACATACAGCATGGTTTCCAACGTAAACACCGCGATCCAGCCGCTGGTCAGACTGAGCACGCCGCGATCGTCGGGAATGACGCCGGCAAGCGGAATCGGAAACAAAAACACCGCGCCATGCAGGATCGGCACGAAAATCGCCGGCCAGCGCCGCAGCAGGCCCTTGCGCCGTTCGCGCCAGAGTTCCGCCGCAGTCAGGAACGTGTAGCTGGAGACGATCAGCGAACTGAGAATGATCCGCGCCGTCGCCGATTGTACGAATTCCGGCACCGTGCAGGCGATCAGCCACGCGGTGGCGCCGGCGAACAGGGAACCCCAGCGAACGGCGCGGCCATGGAACAATCGCGCCGCGTTCCAGATCATTCCGCAGGCGATGAACAGCAGCGCGTTGGACACTCCGGGGGGCAACGGTGGGGAGATCAGACTCTCAATACTCCACATCGCCACGGAAAATCCGCCGATCAGGTAGGCGGCTCCCCACCAGGCCAGGGCGCGGACGCGGTCCTGCAGCCATGCAAACAGCAGGAACAGGCCGAGCAACGCCGTAATGGAGGTCGCCACGAAGAAGAGCGTGGTGACATCCAGAGCAATCGGTGCTGTCGACGCGGGCATGGCCGTTTCCCTAAGGACGAGTACGGACGCATTTCATAGCACCGAGCTGCCGCAACAGGTGAAAACCCTACGCACAGGCTTTGCGACTGGTGTCGCGGATCGGGCGCTTTTCGGGGAAAGAAGCGTAAAAATGCGCAGCGATTGTCAAGGTTCGCCGCTCGCGCCCTGCCCGGCTCTATCCGGTTACGCTGCCGCCCCGACGCGGCTCGCATCCAGGCCCGGCACAAGCGAGGGTGAGCGGACGACTTCTCCGGCCGACGCCGTGGTCTCCACCCGATTGCGGCCGAGCGCCTTGGCGCGGTAGAGCGCCTGGTCGGCGCCCGCGAGCAGCGCATCGACGCCGAATGTGTCGTCGACTCCGAGCGTCACGCCCACGCTCACGGTCGGGCTCAAATCGTTTTCGCGGAAACGCGTGGCGGCGTCCGAAAAGTTCCGGCGCACGCGGTCGGCTACCGCAAAGGCCTCGCCAAGATCGCCTACCGGCAGGATTGCGGCGAATTCTTCACCGCCGATGCGGCCAAACAGAACATCCGACCCAAGCGTTTTGGTCGCAGCGGCCGCGAAACATTGCAACACCTTGTCGCCGACCGCGTGGCCCATCTTGTCATTGATTTCCTTGAAGCGGTCGAGATCGAACAGGAACACCGCCAACGGTTCGTGATCCGCCGCCCGCCGCCGGAACAGCGCTCGATCCATCGAGGAAGGCGCGGCGATTGGCGACGCCGCTGAGCGGATCGATCAGCGAGGCGATCTTGTGCTGCAGCTCGGTGCGTTCCTTGGTCATGTTGAGCTGCAGAAACGCCAAAACCACGGTGAAAAGCAGGGTTCCGAAGGCGAGCAATGCGAACGAAATGCCGCTCATCAGCGAATGGCTGATCGAATGATCGTCGAGCACATGCGAGTAATAGGCCGCCGGAATGCGCGCCAGCAGCGCCGCGGCATAGGCCAGCAGCACGATCACCGTCGGCCAGCGCGACATCAGCGGCTCGTTGCGGCCGCGCCAGAATTCCTCGGCGGTCGCCGCCACCAGCGTCGCCAGCATCGCCGAGAGCAGCACGTGACGCAGATTGGCGTCTTCGGCAAAACCCGGAATCCGGCACGCCAGCAGCCAGAGCACAGGCGCAATTACAATCACCAGCGGCTGTACCTTGCGGCCGTCGAAGAACCGGGCGCCCGCCCAGGTCAGGCCGTATCCCAGCAGGATCAGCGCGTTGGCCAGATCGATCGAGAGGAAATCCGGACTGGCGCCGCGCGCGGCGACCAGGGCGAGACCGGCGGCGCCGACGATATGTGCGGAGCCCCACCACATCGGCGCGCGAATGCTGCGGTTCTGCATCCCGGCAAACACCAGCAGCGCGCCGAGCAGCACGGTGACGAACACCGTTACGACCGAAAGCGTCCCGAGATCGAGATTCATGGAGTTGTCGAGTTGTCCGCGCACGCCCTGCGCGGCCAAATCTAGACCGCAACCGTTCCGCAGGGGTTACCGCGGTACCACACCGGCGGCCGCAACACGCCAACAGGTTTGCCAAGAGGTAAACGGTAAAAGCGCAATGCAATGGAATTTCCTGCGAAGCAAAACCGCGCCGCCGGCAATGCAAACATGCGGCCGCGCCGGCAGGAGGGCCGACGGTCGGCCGTAGTCCGCACCGAAAGATGGGGCGTTAGCGTTTGGAAAACTGGAAGGACCGGCGGGCCTTGGCCTTGCCGTACTTCTTGCGCTCGACCACGCGTGAATCGCGGGTCAAAAAGCCGCCGCGTTTGAGGGCGCCGCGCAGATCGGGTTCGAAATTCAACAGCGCCTTGGAAATTCCGTGACGCACCGCACCGGCTTGCCCGGACAGGCCTCCGCCCGACACCCGGCAGATCACGTCGTACTGGCCCTGGCGGTTGGTGGCGACCAGCGGCTGCTGGATCATCATGCGCAGCACCGGCCGCGCGAAATAGACTTCGACGGCGCGCGTATTGACTTCGACCTTGCCGCCGCCCGGCTTGATCCAGACGCGCGCCACGGCATCCTTGCGCTTGCCGGTCGCGTAGGCGCGGCCCTGCTTGTCGAGCTTCTGCACGTATTTCGGGCTTTCCGGCGCAGCGGCCGGCTTGAGCGCGGAGAGTTGGTCGAGCGACTGCATGGATTCAGCCACGGTTACGCGCTCCTTGAGTTCTTGCGGTTCATGGCGCCGACGTCGAGCTTTTCCGGGTTCTGCGCCGCATGCGGATGGTCGGGGCCGGCATAGACCCGCAGATTGCCGAGCTGCACGCGGCCAAGCGGCCCGCGCGGCAGCATGCGCTCGATCGCTTTTTCCACGATGCGTTGGGGGAACTTGCCTTCCAGGATCGACTTCGCGGTGCGTTCTTTGATACCGCCGATATAGCCGGTGTGATGACGATAGACTTTTTTGTCGCGCTTGCGGCCGGTCAGCACGGCTTTTTCGGCATTGATGACGATGACATTGTCGCCGTCGTCGACATGCGGGGTGAAGGTCGGCTTGTGCTTGCCGCGCAGCCGCAATGCCACGATCGCGGCAAGCCGGCCGACGACCAAGCCTTGCGCGTCGATCATGACCCACTTCTTCTCGATATCGGCGGCCTTGGCCGAATAGGTTTTCATGGCACGCGGGCTTTCGGGATCATGGCAATGGAGGATCTGAGGGGCTCAATACACCACCCTCCGCACTGCGGTCAACGCCACCGCCCGAAGTCTTTTTACACCAAATCAATGGCTTACTAAAATGGTGGAATATTACCGCACCCTCTTCGGGAACCGGCTGCATGTTCTGTGCTTGCATGAATTGCCTTGCGGCCGTTGGGTGCGGCGCCGACTATTCGAAGCAGACCTCCGCACGAGTCACCGATGACGCTCATGTCCACCACCGACCCGCAGCCCAAACCGACGCCGATTTTGCTGCGCGCGGATCGCGACGGCATCGCCGTTCTGACTCTCAATCGCCCGCAGGCGCGCAATAGCTTGTCCCTGGCTTTGTTGTCCGCGCTCGGCGACGAGCTGACCGCCCTCGCCGCCACGCCATCCGTGCGCGCGGTGGTGCTGACAAGCAACGGCCCGGCCTTCTCCGCCGGACATGACTTAAAGGAACTCACGGCACGGCGCGGCGACGCGGACCACGGGCGCGCTTTTTTCAAGCTGGCGATGACGACCTGTTCCACGGTCATGCAGCAGATCGTGCATCTGCCGCAGCCGGTCATTGCGGCCGTGCAAGGCATCGCGACCGCGGCCGGCTGCCAATTGGTGGCCACTTGCGATCTCGCGGTCACCTCAGCCGCGGCGACCTTCGCCACGCCCGGAGTCAATATCGGGCTGTTCTGCTCCACGCCGATGGTGGCGCTGTCGCGCAATGTGGCGCGCAAGCACGCCATGGAGATGCTGCTGACCGGCAACACGATCTCCGCTGCCGACGCCTTGCGGATCGGTCTCGTCAACCGCGTGGCCACACCCGGAACCGAGCTTGCGGAAGCGATGGAACTCGGCCGCATCATCGCCGATAAATCGGCGCGCACGGTCAAGATCGGCAAGCAGGCGTTTTACCGGCAGATGGAAATGGACCTGGCGCGGGCCTACGACTATGCTGCCGAGGTGATGGTAGAGAATATGTTGGCGCGCGATGCCAAGGAAGGTATCGGCGCCTTCATCGAAAAACGCCCGCCGGCATGGAAGGATTGACGGTGACCGCTGCCCGCTTGCACGCGCTGCATCCTTTCAATTGGCCACCCGGCGCGCTCAAGCGCGCGCTGCTTGCCGGCAGCGGCTGGGGTATCGTGATAGGCCTCGGACTTCCCGCCCTCGCCTTTCTCGATTGTGGCATGATCTGCTTGTCTGATATCGCGATCACCACTGCCATGGCGGTTCCCGCGGGAATTGTGGCAATCGGTCCGATCGCGGCACTTGGCCGCGCCGAGGCTGCGCCGGCTCGCGTTACTCGATAGACTTCCTCGACAAGCTCGTTCTTCGGAGCAACACAGCGGCCATAACGGAGCGTACAACGATGAGAAAACTGGTGGCGTTTGCGTTTGTCGTGACTACGATCGTGCTCTGCACGCCCGCCTATGCTCAGACCCCCGAAGAAGAACAAGCTTGTACTCCCGACGCCTTCCGGCTGTGCGAGGACGCCATACCGGATCGCGAGCGGGTCAAGGCCTGCCTGATTGCCAATATGCGCCGCCTCAGCCCGGAATGCCGCCAGGTGTTTCAGCGCGGCCGCCGCAGCCGCAACTGATCGATGCGCTAGGCTCTAGTGGCCCTTTGAATCCGAAGTTCGCAAGAGCGCTCGCAGCAGGGGTGTGCGACCTTCGGATTCGGGACACTAGATGATCCCGAAAAGTGGGAACCGGTTTTCGGAAAAGATCATGCTCAAACAATAAGCTAGAGCGTGATTGCGATTCAACCTGAAGCAATCACGCTCTAGCCGCCCTTTCGCACGCTCGAATCCGTGTTTATGTTCGCGCTGACATGGACCATGACAGCTATCCTGACAGCTACATCCGCGGCATTCTCAACACGGTGAAGACCATTGCCATGGTCGGTATCTCGCCGAAGGACAATCGGCCGAGCTATTTCGCTTTCAAATATCTGCTGGAACGCGGCTATCGGATGATCCCGGTCAATCCCGGGCAGGCCGGCAAGGAAATCCTCGGCCAGAAGGTCTATGCCAAGCTCTCCGAGATTCCCGAGCCGGTGGACATGGTCGACGTCTTCCGTGCCTCGTCGCACGCGCTGCCGATCGTGCAGGAAGCGCTCGCGCTGAAGTCGCGCCCGCAAGTGATCTGGATGCAGCTCACCGTGCGCAACGACGAGGCCGCCAAGCTCGCCGAAGACCAGGGCCTCAAAGTGGTGATGAACCGCTGTCCGAAGATCGAATATGGCCGGTTGTCGTCGGAGATCGCCTGGATGGGTGTGAACACCCGCACGCTGTCTTCCAAAAGGGCACAGTTGTCCGGCCGCGGCATTCAGCGCATGTCGCTCAATCGCGCCACCCTGGGCGGCGGCACGACCGAGGCCACGGACCGCGCCCAGAAGGACGAGAGCGGGCACTGACTTTGCCGAACCGGGCTTGATCGGCGTCGTTATCATCGTGGTCATGTCGTTATCGTGGTCATGATGTCATACGACACCATCGGACGGCTCTTTGGCCGAATTCATGATTCGATCGCGTAACGGCCCTTGAGCGTTTTTCGGCATTCGCCCTGCCTTGACGCCCCGCCTGCGTCGGATAAACCGACGCTACGGGCTCGTCAGGGCCCCCCAGCACGAGGCTGCCCATGACCGAACGCACGCCCGGGTTCTCCACCCTTGCGATCCATGCCGGCGCCCAGCCCGATCCAACCACCGGGGCGCGGGCGACCCCGATCTATCAGACCACCTCGTTCGTGTTCGAGGACGTCGACCACGCCGCGTCGCTGTTCGGGCTGCAGACCTTCGGCAACATCTATACCCGCATCGGCAATCCGACCAACGCGGTGCTGGAGGAGCGGGTCGCAGCGCTCGAAGGCGGCACCGCCGGCCTCGCGGTGGCATCGGGACATGCGGCCCAGGTCATCGTGATGCATTGCCTGATGCAGCCGGGCGAGGAATTCGTCGCCTCCAAGAAGCTCTATGGCGGGTCGATCAACCAGTTCAATCACGCGTTTAAGAATTTCGGCTGGAACGTGGTGTGGGCGGAGCCCGACGACATCGCCACCTTCGAGCGCGCCATTACGCCCAAGACCAAGGCGATCTTCATCGAATCGATCGCCAATCCGGGCGGCGTCATCACCGACATCGAGGCCATCGCCAAGATCGCCAAGAATGCCGGCGTGCCGCTGATCGTCGACAACACGCTGGCCACGCCCTATCTGTGCAAGCCGATCGATTACGGCGCCGACATCGTGGTGCATTCGCTCACCAAGTTCCTCGGCGGCCACGGTAACTCGATCGGCGGGTTGATCGTCGATGCTGGCACCTTCAACTGGTCGCGCGAGAAGCGTTATCCGATGCTGTCGGAGCCGCGGCCGGAATATCACGGCATCGTGCTGCACGAGACCTTCGGCAATTTCGCCTTCGCCATCGCCTGCCGGGTGCTGGCGCTGCGCGACATCGGGCCGGCCTTGTCGCCGTTCAATGCCTTTCTGATCCTGACCGGCATCGAGACGCTGCCGCTGCGCATGCAGCGGCATTGCGAGAACGCCATGGCGGTGGCGCAATGGCTGGTCGGCCACCACAAGGTGGCGTGGGTCAGCTATCCGGGTCTGTCGGGCGATCGCTACCACAACCTGGCGCGCAAATATGTGCCGAAGGGATCGGGCGCGGTCTTCACCTTCGGGCTGAAGGGCGGCTACGAAGCCGGCATCAAGCTCGTCTCCAACGTGAAGCTGTTTTCCCATCTGGCCAATATCGGCGACACTCGCTCGCTGATCATTCATCCGGCCTCCACCACCCACCGGCAATTGAGCGACGCGCAGAAGATCGTGGCCGGCGCCGGGCCGGACGTGGTGCGATTGTCGATCGGGCTCGAGGACAAGGACGACATCATCGCCGACCTCGAACAAGGACTGGCGGCGGCCTAAGACGGCCGCAGTGCAGCTTGGGCATCGGCACTCGCCGGCACGGTGACGCGTTCGGCGTGCAGCACTGCGATCGTCAGCACCACCATTGCCATCGCCTGATGCAGCAGCGCCAGCGGCAGTGGCGATTGATGAATGAGCGTGAGAATGCCGACCGTGGCCTGCAGCACGATGGCCGAAGCCAATGCGAGCGCCCCGGTGAGCGGTGCCCCTCCCCTGACCGTGCGTGCCACATCGGTTGCGTGCCATAGCGCCAGCACAAACAGCAGGTAGGCGACCATGCGGTGGGTGAACTGGACGGTGAGCGCGTTCTCGAAAAAATTGCGCCAGAGCGGTTGCTCGAACAACAGCCGCGAGGCCTCGGGAATGAGCGCGCCGTCGATCAGCGGCCAGGTGTTGTAGACCAGCCCAGCATCGAGCCCGGCAACCAGCGCTCCGACATAGATCTGCACGAAGATGAGCGCCAGCAATGCCACAGCCCCGAAACGGATACGGCCCGGCGCGGGCGTGGGCTGTCGCGGCGTGAGCCGCTGCGCGGTCCACAGCAGCACGGCATAGATCACGCAGGCGAGCGTCAGATGAAAGGCGAGCCGGTACGGCGAGACGCTGGTGCGTTGCGCAAGCCCCGAGCTGACCATCCACCAGCCGACCGCGCCCTGCGCCGCCCCGAGCCCGAAAATCGCCCATAGCCGCCAGCGCAGTCCGGGCGCGATCCAGCCGCGCCACAGGAAAAACAGCAATGGCAGCAGGAACGCGGCGCCGAGCAAGCGGCCGAGAAAGCGGTGCGTCCATTCCCACCAATAGATGGTCTTGAACTCCGCGAGATTCATGCCCCGGTTCAGCTCGCGGTATTGCGGTATAGCCTTGTACTTGTCGAACTCGGCCTGCCACTGCGCTTCCGACAGCGGCGGCAGCGTGCCGGTCACGAGCTGCCATTCGACAATAGAGAGGCCCGATTCCGTCAGGCGGGTGGCGCCGCCGACCATCACCATGGCGAGGACCAGCCCCGCCACGCCCAATAGCCACGCCCTGACGGCGCGGCGCCGGCGCGCGAGATCGAAAGCAGTGCTGGGCATCGAGTCCGTACGCTTGCAGGAGGTGGCGCGGACCATATAGTCAGACCCCTGCCCTCGCAATCTGGGGCGTCATCCGGATAAGGACTGGAATCGCCGCGCCATGCGCATGCGCACACGCAAACTGATCGGTGGGATTGCGCTCATCGCGCTGGTGACGATCTGGGCGCTGCTGGCGATGTCGGTCGCGCAATTTCCGGCGATCAAGGCCAACCGCCTGATCGAGACGCTCTATTACGTGGTTGCCGGGCTGGCCTGGGTGTTGCCCGCCATGCCGCTGATCCGTTGGATGTCGCGGCCGGATTAGTGAGATTTATGCCGCGTTGACGCGCTGGAATCCGTTCCACACTGCCGTGGCCGCGCCCGAGAGCAACACGCGCACATAGCGCATCTGCTGGTGCTCGCCGTTGAGCGAAATGCGCGGCAGCGCCGTCAAATGCTCGCGGTGCGCGCCAAACAGCACGCCGGGGCGCGTGGTCACGGCGGTCTTGAAGCCGAGCTCGGCGGCGATGCGGAATTCACGCGGGCCGGCCGAGGTATGATCGCCGACCGGATAGGACAGGTGATCCGGCCGCACGCCCAGCGAGGCTTCGATCACCGAGCGGCTCATGTCCATCTCGGCGCGCGCCGCGCGCTCCGGTACCTTGGCCAGCATTAAATGGTTGACGGTGTGCGCGCCGATGGTGACCAGCGGATCCTCGGCAAGTTTGCCGAGCTCGCCCCAATCCATGCACAGCGCGTTGCAGAAGGCGGCGATGTCGACGTGATAGCGCCTGCTCAGGTCGCGCACGACATTGAGCGACTGTTCCTCGGTCGGGAAACTGCGGATCCATCCATAGAGCTGATCGTAGAGATCGCGCTTCTGCGCCACCGTCACGCAGTCGAAAGCGCGTTCTTCCCCGTCGATCAGGAGCCTGATGTGCTTGTTGCGCGCCAACACCGCTTCCAGCGCCAGCCACCACAATTCGCCCAGCCGGTCGGGGAAGCTGGTCGGAATGTAGATGGCAAACGGCACCTCATACTTCTTAAGGATCGGATAGGCCCATTGCAGGGTATCGCGGTACCCATCGTCGATCGTGACGGCGACGAAACGCCGGCGAAACCGGCCTTCGACAAAGCAGCGGTGCATCTCGTCGAGGCTGACCAGATCGAGACGCGAGCGGCGCAGCGAGCGGATGACACGCTCCAGAAAGGCGGGCGTCACTTCCAGCAGCCGGTTCGGCTGGAAACGGTCGGGCCGGCCCGGACGCACGTGATGCAGGGTCAGGATGGCGCCGACGCCGGCGACGAACGGGCGCATCATATGATGCGCGCCGCTGAAGTAGAGCGTCTCCAGCCCCGTGCGGATGACCGTGTGCTTCAGGCCGTGCAAGACTTTCACCCCTTCTCAAAATCCAAAGCGCCCAGCGTGGCAACATGTCAGGCGGCGGCGCGGGTTCCCGGCGTGCTGCGTTCCGGGCCGCGCGGCGCGCTGCTCAACACGCTGATATTGCTAAAGCCCGCGGCCACCAGTCGCTCGCGTGCCGAGACCGTCATCGGATCGTCGAGCTTGCCGGCCACTAACACTGCGCGCGGCGCCAGCTGGGCAAACCGCTCGGCGGCGAGATCAGGCAAGGCGCCCACATCGACCACGACATGGTCGTAGCTGCGCGCCAAGGCTTCGAGCGTGATCGCGAGCCGCTGCGAGGTGACAACCGACTGCGGGTCGGCGGCCAGGCCGGCCTGGATCAAATGCACGCGGGAAAACTTGTCGCGGGTAATGATTTGACCGAACGACGCCGCGCCGTGCACCACGTCGGTGATGCCGGGCGCGCTCGGATCGCTGGCGATGATCGACAGATTGGGCGAGCTGAGCGCCAGATCCACCAGCACCACGCGGCCCTGCTTGGCCAGGCTACGCGCCAGCGTGATCGCCGCAAAGGTGGTGCCGATATTGCGCGTGGCGCCCACCACGGCGATGCGGCGGGCGGTCTCGCCGGCAGCGCCGAGTTCCTGCGCAAGGTCCTCGATCTCCTCAATCGGCACGCCAACGACCGGCCGCCCCTCTGGGATCGGCGCGGCTGCGGGGGTTTCCACGGGGCCGGCGGGTAATGCCGGCGCCGCCGGTGCTGCCGCCGCGGCGCGCGGAGTGGATATGGGCGGGACAGCGGCAGGCTCACTGGCCGGCAGCGTATAGCCTGCACCCTGCACGGCCATGCGCGTTCCGCCCAGCAATTCACCGGCCAGCACGAAGCCGACCGAGAGAACGAACATCGCCAGCGTGGCCATCAGCACGATCGGCAGCTTCTTGGGCCATGCCGGGGTGTTCGAGGCCGCCGCCCGGAAATGATACGGGCGTCGGGCGACGCCGCGCCGATATTGTCGCGCGCGCTAATGTCGCGGAATTTGGCGAGATAGGATTCCAAGAGATCGCGCTGCGATTTCGCCTCGCGTTCCAATGCGCGCAATTGCACGTCGTGTTCGTTGGTC
>JBKKAF010000094.1:0-2831 GCA_046714775.1 Xanthobacteraceae bacterium
CCCGCATCCACCACCAGGGTGCAGAGCCGGGACTTTTCGCTGGCAATGCGTTGTGGATTGCATTTGCCGACATGGCCGTCGCTGCGCTAGCCTGTGTGCGCGGGCTCAACGACAAAGAAGAAAAACGCTAGGAGCCCTTCAGGGGAGGCGCTCATGGCTGCATTCACCGTCAACGGTCAGCGCAAGGACGTGGGAGTGGACGGCGACACGCCGCTGCTTTGGGTGCTGCGCGAACATCTCAAGATGACCGGCACCAAGTTCGGCTGCGGCATCGCCGCTTGCGGCGCCTGCACCGTGCATATCGATGGCCGCGCCGTTCGCTCCTGCGTCACGCCGGTATCGGCAGTCGAGGGCAAGGCGGTGACCACCATCGAGGGCCTGTCGGCCGACGGCAGCCATCCGCTGCAAAAGGCCTGGATCGCCGAGCAGGTGCCGCAATGCGGCTACTGCCAGTCCGGCCAGATCATGCAGGCGGCGGATCTGTTGGCGCGCAACAAACAGCCCACGCGCGCCGACATCGTGCAGCACATGGACGGCAATATCTGCCGCTGCGGCACCTATCACAAGATCATCAGCGCGATCCAGCGCGCGGCGCGGGAGGGCTAGGTCATGACCCACCAGGCAGGCAATGAATTCGCCAAAGAAATCGCCATGGACCGCCGCCGTTTCCTTAAGCACACCGGCGCCGGTCTCACGCTTGCATTCACGCTCAGCGTCGATCCGCTTTCGATCATGGACGAGGCGGTGGCGGCGGAGCTCTATGCGCCCAACGTCTGGGTGACCATCGGCACCGACGGCATCATCACCGTCGTCTCGCCCGCGGCCGAGCTTGGCCAGGGCACCTACACCACCGTCCCACTGATCGTGGCGGAGGAGCTCGACGCCGACTGGTCGAAGGTGAAGATGATCTATCCGCCCGGCTGGGACGGCAAGAAACACGGCAATCCGGACTACGGCGGCGGCTTCTCCACCACCGCCAGCGCTGCGGTCTGGGGCTATTACAAGCCGTGCCGCATCGCCGGCGCGCAGGCGCGCCGCGTACTGCTCAATGCGGTGAGCGAGAGCTGGGCAGTGCCGGTCGATCAGCTCTCAACCGAGCCGAGCGTGGTGGTTCACAAAGGGTCGGGCCGCCGCATCGCCTATGGCGACATCGCGGGCTTTGCGCGGGCGCCGCGCGAGCTGCCTAAGATCGAGGACAAGGACCTCAAAGCGGCGGCGAACTTCCGCTTGATCGGCAAGGACGTGCCGCGGGTGGAGCTGCCGCTCAAGGTCACTGGCGCCGCGATCTACGCCATGGATATCCAGGTACCCGGCATGGTCTATGCCGCGGTGCTGCAAGCGCCCTATTTCGACGGCGCGCCGCAGACCGTCGATGATGCGGCGGCGCGCAAGGTTCCCGGCATCACCGACGTGGTGAAACTGCCGGAAGGCGTCGGCGTGATCGGCAATTCGGTCGAGGGCACGCAAGCCGCCAAGAAACTGCTCAAGGTCACCTGGAGCGACGCCAAGGGCGCCAGCCTCGACAGCGAGCGCGCGCTGGAAGAATTCGCCCAGATCGCGCGCGACAAGAGCCGCGAGGGGGTGGTGTTCGCCAAGGAAGGTGACGCCAAGGCCGCGTTGCAAAGCGCCGCCAAGGTGATGCGCGGCGAATATCGCACGCGCTACGTCTATCACGCCCAGATGGAGCCGCTGAACGCCACCGCTGCGGTGTCGCCGGACGGCAAGTCGGCGGAAGTCTGGGCCGGCACCCAGTCGCCAGGCGGGTTGATCGGCGAAGTGGCGCGCGTGCTGCAGACCGAGCCGGGCAAGATCACGTTCAACCAGCAATGGGTCGGCGGTGGTTATGGCCGCCGTTCCCAGCAGGAGGTGGTGCTCGACGCGGTGCTACTCAGCAAGGCGGTCGGCAAGCCGGTCAAGCTGATCTGGAGCCGCGAGGACGACCTGATCAACGGCAAGTTCCGTCCGATGACGGCGCATCACATCGAGGCCGGCTTCGACGCCGGCGGCAAGCTGATCGCCTGGCATCACCGCGTGGTGGCGGAATCGGTCGGCGGCTATATGGCCGTCACCGCCGGGCGCACGCCCCGCGCCATCGACCAGATCGTGATGAAGGGCACGCCGCTGCCGCAATATCCGATCCCCAACAAGCTGGCCGAGCATGTGGTGGAGAACCGCGGTGCGCGGCTGTCTCCTCTGCGCGGCGTCGGCAATGCCCATAACGGCTTTGCGGTGGAGTCCTTCCTCGATGAGATCGCCGCGGCGCATGGCAAGGACCCGCTGGCCTACCGGCTGGAACTGTCCGAGGGCGTGCCGCGGGTGCAGAGCCTCTTACGCACGGTCGCGGAAATGTCCGAGTGGAAAAGGCCGCGCGACGGCCGCGCGCTCGGCATCGCCTTTGTCGAGAAGGACGGCACCCTGGCGGCCGGGGTGGCCGAAGTTTCGGTCGACAGAACGAACGGCAACATCAAGATCCACAAATTCTGGACCGCGATCGACGCCGGCGTGGCGGTGCAGCCGCGCAATCTCGCGGCGCAGACCGAGGGCGGCATCGTCTATGCCCTCGGCCATGTGCTGCGGGAGAAGATCACCATCAAGGACGGCCGCGTGCAGCAGTCCAATTTCGGCGACTATCAGCCGCCGCGCATGTCCGACCTGCCGGAGATCGAGGTGCGGGTAGTGTCCACCGACAACCGCCCGACCGGGGCGGGCGAGCACGGCGTGCCGCTGGTCGCCTGCGCGGTCGGCAACGCCATCGCGGCGCTGACGGGCGCGCGGCTGCGCGAATTGCCGTTCGCGCCGGACCTGGTCAAGGGCGCGCTCGGGGCGTAGCG
>JBKKAF010000095.1:0-11190 GCA_046714775.1 Xanthobacteraceae bacterium
TTTTGCACGGATGACCCTCATCAAGTTGGTCGTTGGCCAATCGCAGGATCGTGGCCTATCTTATCCAATGTCGGGAGGGGCGAATAGCTGCGTAGAAAACGTCTTTCAAATGCGCTTCAAAGTCCCCTGGTGGAGCGATGTCTTGAAGGGCTGAATGGGAGACTCGATCTGCAAAACTTGAAGTTTTGCAGTTTTTTGTTGCACCGCACACGAACGGCAAGCTCATTCAAGGCAAGCACGAGGCGCTGATTTCGGTCGAATTGTGAGAGCTCGTGCAGGGCGTGCTCGACGGCCGCTTCGCCAGCAAGGCCAAGCGCGGCAGGCACGACTACGCCTTCTCCGGGCTGATCGAATGCCATGCCTGCGGCTGCGCGGTTGTCGGCGAGATCAAGAAGTGCCGCTACATCTATTATCACTGCACCGGATACGCCGATAAGTGCCAGGGCATCCCAGCCTCGTGCCGCCGCCGCTATGTCCGCGAGGAGGCACTGGAGCAGCAGTTCACCGATCTGCTCGGCCGGCTGAAGTTCGACGACGAGGTGCTGGAATGGGTGCGCGAGGCGCTGCACGCCAGCCACACCGACGAAAAGCGCGAGCACGGGGAGGCGATCAAGCGGCTTCGGACCGAATACGACCGGCTTCAGCACCGCATCAGCGCAATGTACGTGGACAAACTCGACGGTCGCGTGGATGCCGCCTTCTTCGAGCGTATGTCAGCCGAGTGGCGCACCGAGCAAGAGCGTTGCCAGCGGGAGATTGACCGCCACCAATCCGCTGAGCAGTCCTACATGAATGAGGGCGTGCAGCTTCTCGAACTGGCGCGGAACGCACAGAGGCTATTCGCAAGCCAAGAGCCGCGCGAAAAACGCCGTTTGCTCAATTTCGTACTATCGAACTGCACCTGGGAGGACGGCGAGGTTGTCGCCACCTTCCGCCAACCGTTTGACCTGTTGGCAGAAACCACGGCCATCGCGATGCGGTCGTCGGTCGATGGTAGGGCAGTTTCTGCGAAAACTGAGATTTGGCTGGGGGACTAGGATTCGAACCTAGATTAACGGAGTCAGAGTCCGCTGTTCTACCGTTGAACTATCCCCCACCGGGGCCGCGGGACTGTGCCGCGGACGTCGTGCGGCGCCAATGTGTGCCGAAGGATAGCCGATATAGGCGGTTTCCGGTAAACGGTCCACCCCCGGCAACGCGGTGCAACCACGTTGGGTAGCGCGGACTTCAAAGGGACAAAAGCAAAAAGCCCCCGGCAGATCGCACCGGGAGCTTCATCGGTTTCATCGCGGCGCGCGAAGGCGCCCGCTGACCAGACTGGATCAGTCACCCGCGGAAGCGCGGCGCACCGATCCGCAATTCGCCTTGTACCAGGCAACCAAACGGCGCTTGAGTTGCTGCTGGTCGCTGGTCAGCGAGACGCCGGCATATTGCTGATTGAGCGCCTCCAACTGGCGGCAGCGATCATCTGCCGGCGCAGCGGTCGAAGCGATGGTGAGAAATAATCCGGCGCAAAGCGCGCGGCGTGAATGGCGAACAAGAGTATTCGTCGTCACTGTCATTGAACCACAGTCTCCATCCTTGTGAGGAACAGTCGGGCCCACGAGGACGTCGCGGTCAGCGCCGCGATGTCGCCAAAAGTTCCGTGGTTCCGGGTGTAGAGGCTGGTAGTGGCTGGTTAATAAGGCAAAACCAAGGAGGCACAAATTGTTCGAAAGTTCCGCTTCGGAGCGGTTCAAGTTCCCAGCTGCGCGCGACCTTCCGGATTCGGGACGCTTAGTTCTTGATGATCTCCTTGGCGCGCTCGATGGTGGCAGGCGGTGTGGCATAGAGCTTCTGCACCACCTCTTGCACCTTGCTGCCGTGCAACGGCGACACGTCGATACGCGCCTTTTCCGCATCGGCGAGGAACTGCGCGTCCTTCATGGTCGCCGCGAACGCATCGCGCAGGATATTGACCTGTTCCACCGGCGTGCCGGGCGGCGCCATATAAGGCCGGCCAAACACCTGCTGGCCCACCACCAGTTCCACGGCTTTGCGGTCGTCATCCTTGGCGATGTATTTCCAGATTTGCGGCACGCCGCGCTTGGTCAGTTCGGCATCGGCTTCGAGCGCCACCTGCACCAGGATGTTGAGCTTGCCTTCCTTGATCCAATCGGGCCGCTGCGATTTCACGCTCGACCAGTCCCAGCCGCAGATGCCGTCGATCTCGCCACGCTCCATCGCCAGCGCGAGATCGGCGGTGCCCTTGTAGCCGGTGACCAGTTCGAATTTCGCGCCCGAGGTCTTGCGGTGCATGTTGGCGTAATCGCGGGTAGAGCCGCCGGCGGCGCTCGCGCCCATGATAGCCTTGTTCTTGATGGCGTCGTCGAAGGTCTTGATCTTCGAGCTTTGATAGGTGGCGCAGGTACGGGTGCCGCTGTCGGCGGTGGCGAGATAATGGAATTTGGTGGGCTCATAGAGCGCCTGCGCGCGGTCCTCCAGCAGCGGTCCCATCACGGCGCCGGGAAAGATCGCCCCAATCGCCGTGCCGTCCTTGGGCGCTACGGAATAAACAAAGGCCGCGGCGCGGCCGCTGCCTGCGCCCGGCATGTTCTTCACGACAATGTTGGGATTGCCGGGAATGTAGCGGGGCAGGTGACGCGCGATGGCGCGAGCATAGATGTCATAGCCGCCGGCGGCGTCGCCGCCGACAATGAAGTCGATGGTCTTGCCGGCATAGAAATCGGCGGCCTGCGCTGGCGCGGCGATCAGGACCGCAAGGAGGCCCGCACTTATGGCCAGGGCGCCGGTGTGAATTCTTTTTGCTGTTGAGGTCATGGTGTCGCTCCTATGCCGCCGGCCGGGCGTGCGCTGATCCGGCCGAGCGCCACGGTAGCGATCGACAGCAGCGCGCAGGCGGCGATCACAAAGAATATCCCCTGCGGGTGTCCATGGTCCATCAATTGACCGAAGATCAGGGGCGACACGATGCCGCCGATATTGAAGCCGGTGGTGACGAAGCCAAAGACCCGCCCATAGGCCCCGGACGGCGTCACCGCTCGCACGATCATGTCGCGCGAGGGCGTGGCAATGCCGGCGAAAAGGCCGCTCACCGACATGATCAGCACGAGGAGGACGGTGCCCAGGTCGGCAGCGCCGACCAGGATTGCGATCAGGCCGACGACCAACGATCCGGCGCCGGTAACCAGACCGTGGCGGCCGGTGCGGCCGGCAATGACGCCGCCGACCAGCACGCCGACCGCGCTCATGCAGAGGAGAGCTGTGAGGGCGACATTGGCGACAGTCACGCTGGTGCCGTGCAGCGCGCCGAGCGCCACTACGAGATAATTGTTCAGCCCGCCGCCGACCACGGCCAGCAGGACGAAGAACACCAGGTTGAGCAGGATGGGCGTGGACAGCAGCAGCTGCCGGCTCTGCACCGGCGCGCCGGCGGTCTCCGCAGTCTTGCTCTTGGCTTTGGCTGCGTCCGGATGCGGCTCGCGCTGCACCAGCAGGATGAGGGCCGCGACGACGCCAAGCAGCGCTGCGAACATAAAGGCCCCGCGCCATCCGACGACGCTTTGCAGCAGCAGCAGGCTGACCGGGGCCGCCGCATTGCCGAGCATGCCGGAGAAATTGTGCAAGGAGAATGCCGAGCCGACGCGTTCGAGCGGCACCTGTTGCGAGAGCAGCGCATAGTCGGCCGGGTGGTAGACGGTGTTGCCGAGGCCGGCCACCGCGAACATCGCGACAAAGACCCAGAACGAATGAACGAGCCCGGCCACGGCAAAGGCGGCGGCGCCGAGCAGAAGGCCCGCGATCAGCACGATACGCGCGCCCACCCGGTCGACCAGGAAGCCGGCGGGCGGCTGCAGCACGGCGGAAACCACATTGAACGCGGTCAGCGCGAGGCCCAGCTCGGTATAGCTCACGCCAAAATCCTCGCGCACGAAGATGAACAAAGGCGCGAGCAGCAGGATGTAATAGTGGCTGACGAAATGGGCGACGCACACGCTGGCGACCAGCTTGTTCTCGCTCGCGCGCGCCCTCGGCAGGGGAAGCTCGACGGCCTGGGTCATATCGCCTTCTCGTTCTTGACCGCGCGGATCGCCTGCCAGACGCGATGCGGCGTCACCGGCATGTCGATATGCCTGATGCCGTAGTCCGACAGCGCGTCCACCACCGCGTTCATCACCGAGGTGAGCGCGCCGGCGCAACCGGCCTCGGCGCAACCCTTGACGCCGAGCGGATTGGTCTTGGCCGGCACCGGATGGCTCGCCACCGTGAAGGCCGGCGTGTCGATCGCGTGCGGCAGCCCATAGTCCATGAACGAGCCGGTCAGCAATTGCCCGTCGGAATCGTAGACGATGCGCTCCATCACCGCCTGGCCGATGCCTTGCACGATGCCGCCGTGCACTTGGCCCTCGACGACGAGCGGATTGATCTCGTTTCCGAAGTCGTTGACGCAGGAATATTTCACCACCTCGACGCCGCCGGTTTCCGGATCGATCTCGACCTCGGCGACATGGCAGCCGTTGGGATAGGTGGCGGGGCCGCCCGGGCTCAAATGGCTGACGTCGAGGCTTTGCGGCGCGCCGTCCGGCAGCGTCACGCCGGCGCGGACTTTCTGCGCCAGTTCGATAAGCCCGATGGCGCGGTCGGTGCCGGCAATGACAAAGCGTCCATCAGAGAACTCGATGTCAGCGGCGGCGGCTTCCAGCACATGGGAGGCGATCTGCTTGCCCTGTTCGATCACCTTGGCGGCGGCTTCGACAATGGCGGTGCCGCTCGCCATGATCGATTTCGATCCGCCGGTGCCCGCGCCGGCGACCAATTGATCGCTGTCGCCCTGCACCAGGCGGATCTGGTCGATCGGAAGCCTAAGCTTCTCCCCCAGCACCTGCGCGAATGTGGTGTTATGGCCGACGCCGAAATCGAGCGTGCCGGTGAGAATGCTGACGGTGCCGTCAGCCTCGAAGCGGATGCCGCCCAGCTCCTTGCGCGCCGCGGCCGTGGATTCCAGATAGCTGCCGAGGCCGAGCCCGCGCAACTTGCCGCGTTTGCGGCTCTCGCGCCTGCGTTTGCCAAAACCCTTCCAGTCGGCCTGTTCAACCGCGCGCTTGAGCAGCGCGGTGAAGTCGCCGCTGTCATAGGTGGCACCGGAGGCCGCCTTGTAAGGAAACTCACGCGGGCGGATGTGATTGCGCCGGCGCAGCTCGATACGGTCCACCCCGGTTTCGGCCGCGGCGGTGTCGATCAGCCGCTCCATGAAATAATTGGCTTCCGGCCGGCCGGCGCCGCGATAGGCCGAGACCTGCGTGGTGTTGGTGAACACGCATTTGGCGGAGACCTCCATCACCGGCGTGCGATAGACGCTCGGCATGTTGCGCACCGCATTCTGTGTCGGCATGTGCGGCCCGTTCTCCGCCAGGAAGCCGCCCATATTGGCGAGGCTCGACAGCCGGATCGCAAGGAATTTGCCGCCCTGATCGAGCGCAAGCTCGGCCACCACGTCATGGTTGCGGCCATGGTGGTCGGAGACAAAGCTGGTGGAGCGCTCGTCGGTCCAGCGCACCGGGCGGCCGAGCGCGCGCGCGGCATGCAGCACGCACAGATATTCCGGATAGGGCGAGCCCTTCATGCCGAACGAGCCGCCGACATTGCCGGTCAGGATGCGCACCTGCCGCGGCTCGACGCCAAGCAGCTTGGCGATACCGCTCTTCATCGAGACCACGCCCTGCGAGCCGACATAGAGCGTCCAGTGCTTGTTGTCGGCGTCGTAGGCAGCGACGGCAGCGCGCGGCTCGATCGAATTAACCACCACGCGGCTGTTGACCAGCGGCAGCCGCGTGACATGGGCGGCCTTGGCGAAGGCCTCGGCCACCTTGCCGGCGTCGCCATAGTGAAAATCGAGCGCGATATTGTCTTGCGCCACGTCATAGAGCACCGGCGCGCCGGGGCTGACGGCTTCGGCAAGATCGGTGACGGCGGGCAGGGACTCGATGTCGAGGGTCACCGCCTCGGCGGCGTCCTTGGCCTGCAACAACGTCTCGGCGACGACGAAGGCGACCGGATCGCCGACAAAGCGCACCTTGTCCATCGCCAGCGCCGAGCGCGGCGGCTTCTTCATCGGCGAGCCATCGCGGTTGTCGGAATCGGTCTTGCACTCGAACAGGCCGTAGCCCGCAAGCTCGGCGCCGGTATAGACCCCGAGCACGCCCGGCATGCTGCGCGCCTGCGATGTGTCGATCGTGCGGATGATCCCGTGCGCATGGCGGCTGCGCACGATCACGGCATGCGCCTGGTGCGGCAAGGTGACGTCGTCGGTGTAGCAGCCTTGCCCGCGCAGCAGCCGGGCATCTTCCTTGCGTAGCGCAGGCTTGCCGATGCCGGCTTGGGCGACCGCCCAGTTTTTCGGGTCGTTCTGCAAACTCATCGATCCAAGTCCTTGACGGCTAAGTCCTTGCCCGGCTTTTGCGCGCTGCGGACCGCAAGTGTCTCCGTGGCCTGCCAGACAAGCTTGATCGGCGGGTGAGCGGGAGCGCGGATCGCACTGAAATAAAGGAGGAAACCGGCTTTCACAAGGACGGCGTAGGGCTGCGGCATGCGCCTGTTGCACATCTGGTGCGCAAGGGCCCGGCGCTGCTACACTCGCTACGATTTGGAAATTGGACATCGCCGCGGCCATGCGAGCCAAGGGCTCTGGCGCGGCAGGAAGGCATACGATGAACGACGAGGTCCGGGGGGGCCTCGGCTCCGCGCAGGATCGGGCGCCACAGCGTCGCTCTCGCTGGGGTCGGCGGTCACCCTACGGCTACCCCCGTCACGAGGAGGGTCTGGCTTCCGCCAGCCCGACCTATGCCGCGCTCGATCTCGGCACCAACAACTGCCGGCTCTTGGTGGCGCGCCCCACCGGCGACAGCTTCCGCGTGGTCGATGCGTTCTCCCGCATCATCCGGCTGGGCGAGGGCGTGTCGGGCTCCGGCCGGATCAGCGAGGCGGCGATCGGGCGCGCGGTCGAGGCGCTCGCAATCTGCCGCGACAAGATGCGCAATCGTCATGTCAGCCGCGCGCGTCTGATCGCGACCGAAGCCTGCCGCTCCGCCGCCAACGGGCCCGACTTCCGCGCCCGCATCATCGACGAGGTCGGGCTCGATCTCGAAGTGATCGACCGCGAGACCGAAGCGCGGCTTGCAGCGACCGGCTGCACTCCCCTGATCGATCCCGAGGCCGACGGTGTCATCCTGTTCGACATCGGCGGCGGCTCCTCCGAACTGGTGCGGCTCGGCCGCGGCGAGCCGACCCGGCGCGGGCCGCCGCTGCCGAAGATCATGGCCTGGGCATCGCTGCCGCTAGGGGTGGTGACGCTCGCCGAACGGCACGGCGGGCATGTGGTGACACGCGACATCTATGAGGCGATGGTCGCCGAGGTGGCGGCCCATGTCGATCCGTTCGCGGCGCAGAACGGCAGGCAGGCTGGCGAATACATCCACATGCTCGGCACCTCCGGCACGGTGACCACCATCGCCGGCGTCCAGCTCGAGCTCAAACGCTACGAGCGCCGAAGGGTCGACGGCTGCTGGATGAGCGACGAGCAGGTGGGCAGCGTGCTCGAGCAACTGCTGGCCATGAGCTACGAGGAACGCGTCGCCAGTCCCTGCATCGGCGCCGAGCGTGCCGATCTGGTGCTGGCCGGCTGCGCCATCCTGGAAGCGATCAGACGGGCCTTTCCATGCCCGCGGCTGCGGGTGGCAGACCGCGGCCTGCGCGAGGGCATGCTGGTGCAGATGATGCGCGACGACGGAGTGTGGGGCCCGTCCGAGGCGAGCGCGCCGTGACGCCTTCGCGCGGCGGCGGGGGACGCGAACTGAAAGTGCGGGTGAAGGCGCGCAAGGGCCGCACCCTGTCGTCAAAGCTCTGGCTCGACCGCCAGCTCAACGATCCCTATGTGGCGCGCGCCAAGCGCGACGGCCTGCGTTCGCGCTCCGCCTACAAGCTGTTAGAGATCGACGACAAGCACCGCTTGCTCAAGCCTGGAGCGCGCGTGGTTGATCTTGGCGCCGCCCCGGGTGGCTGGAGCCAGGTCACCGCCAAGCGCATCGGCGCGCCGGACAAAGGGCGCGTGGTGGCAATCGATGTGCTGGACATGGGGCCGCTCGCCGGCGTCGATTTCACCCGGCTCGACTTTCTCGACCCAAAGGCGCCCGACCGCATCAAGGCCATGCTCAAAGGCGAAGCCGACGTGGTGATGTCGGATATGGCCGCCAACGCCACCGGCCATCGCCCGACCGATCATCTGAAGATCATGGCGTTGGCGGAAACCGCCGCCGAATTCGCCCATGAAGTGCTGGCGCCGGGCGGCGCGTTCCTCTGCAAGGTGCTGCAGGGCGGCACCGAGACCGCGCTGCTGGCGCAGCTCAAGCGCGACTATTCGAGCGTCAAACACGTAAAGCCTGCGGCAAGCCGCGCGGATTCGGCGGAGCTTTATCTGCTGGCGACCGGCTTCCGCGGCGTGTGACGCCCGTTCACCCGATCTTCTGGTCGGTTGATTCCGTGGGAGTGGCTCCAGGCGGCGGTGCGCGGCGGGCGAGTTCCGCGCCTGCGTCGCTCGGCATCCGCGCGAACAGAAACGCCGCACAGGCCGCGATCAGCGCGATGATGATGAAGGCGGGCTGGAAATCGGCGGCGGTGATGACATCGCGGCCACGCATCCACAGCGTGATGTCGACCGCGAGCGCGCCGATGGCGACTCCGGCCGACAGCGAGACCTGCTGGCCGACCGCGACCAGCGACGTGGCGCGGCTCATGTGGCGGTGATCGATATCGGCATAGGCGATGGTGTTGATGCTGGTGAATTCCAGCGAGCGGAAGAAGCCGCTGATCAGCAGAATGCCGATCATCAGTGCGAATGGCATCCCCGGCTGGAAGGTTGCGCAGGCCGCCGTCAGCGCCGCGGTGATGACGGCGTTCACCGTCAGCACTTTGCGAAAACCGTAGCGCCGCAAGATGATCGGGATGATGGTCTTCATCCCCATGGCCCCCACGATATTGGCGAACGTGATCAATCCGGACTGGAACGCGTTCAGTCCGAAGCCGAGCTGCAGCAATAACGGCAGCAGGAACGGCATGGCGCCGAGCCCGCAGCGGAAGACGAAGCCGCCGACCACGGAGGCATACAGGGTCGGAATCTTGAGCAGCGAGAGATCAAGCACCGGCACCGGCGTGCGCCGGGCATGCCGGACATAGGCCCAGGTCGCCGCCGCGCCGACCGCGATCAGGGCGATCACGGCACTCGTCGGCAGGAAATCGAGCCCGAGCAGCGAGCCGCCGAAGGCAAGCCCGCCGATGCCGACGGCCGCGAGCACGAAGCCCTTGCCGTCGAACGGGTCGGGGACCTCGGCCCGCACGTCCTCGATATAGATGGTCGCCAGGATGAGCCCGAGCAAACCGATCGGGATGTTGATCAGGAAAATCCAGTGCCAGGAAATGTAGGTGGTGATGAACCCGCCGAGCGGCGGCCCGATCAGCGGTCCGATCAGCGCCGGCAGCGTGACCCAGATAATCGCATTGATCAGCTCGCGCTTGTTGACACTGCGCACCAGGATGAGCCGTGCGACCGGCGCCATCATCGCGCCACCCGCGCCCTCGACCATGCGGGCGATGACGAAGTGCGTGAGCGAGCCGGCGAAGGCGCAGCCGATCGAGCCCAGCATGAACACGACAATGGCGGCGCAAAACACCCTGCGCGCGCCGAAGCGGTCGGCGGTCCAGCCGCTCACCGGAAGGAACACGGCGAGCGAGAGCAGATACGAGGTCACCGCGAGCTTGAGCGCCAGCGGGTTGGTGTTGATGTCGGCCGCAATCGCCGGCAGCGAGGTGGCGATGACGGTCGAATCCATGTTCTCCATGAACAGGGCGACCGCCACGATAAGCGGCACGATGCGGTCACGGCGCATGGGGATGGACGGCGAGAGTTTGCATTATTGTGTGGCGCTCGGGTTTTCGAGACTCCCACTCCCCGCGCGCGGGGAGAGGGTTGGGGTGAGGGGGCCTTGCCAGCGCTCGGTAGGAAGCCCCTCACCCGGATTGCGCGCGGCGAGGCAACGCAGCGTTCCTAACATGCCTGCATGCGCGCGCAATCCGACCTCTCCCCCAGCGAAAGGGCGTTCACGCCCGTCTTCGACGGGCTATGCGGGGAGAGGTGAAGTGTTCGTTCACCGCTTATCTGCAAGGCCCCTTTGAATCTCCTCAACATCGTGCTATCGACCATCGCCAACCCAAAACGGGCCGTCGATTCGTACGCGAAACTCACGTTTCGCCGCAGATCACCACTTCACCCCCGGTGAACGACGGCGCCGATCACGCCCGTGAGCCGGGCAGGCTGGAGTTGGCGATGGCGGTGAAGTCAAACGGAAACCCGCGCGAAGCGCTCACTTTCGACGACGTGCTGATCAGGCCCGGCCTGTCGGAGCTGATGCCGTCGGAAGCCGATATCCGCACCCGCATCACCCGCGACATTCTGCTCAACATCCCGATCATCGCCTCGGCCATGGACACCGTGACCGAGGCCCGCATGGCGATCGCCATGGCGCAGGCCGGCGGCATCGGCGTCATCCACCGCAATCTCGAACCCGAGGAACAGGCGGCGCAGGTCCGCCAGGTGAAGAAATTCGAGTCCGGCATGGTGGTGAACCCGGTCACCATCCAGCCCGACGCCACGCTGGCCGATGCGCTGGCGCTGATGCGCGACCACAATATTTCCGGCATCCCGGTGGTGGAGCGCGGCTCCAAGGGCGTGCCCGGCAAGCTCGTTGGAATTCTCACCAACCGCGACGTGCGCTTCGCCACCGATCCGCGCCAGAAGGTGTCGGAGCTGATGACCAAGGATCAGCTGATCACGGTCGGCGAAGGCGTCGGCGAGGTGGAAGCCAAGCGGCTCCTGCACCAGCACCGCATCGAGAAACTCGTGGTGGTGGATGCGCAATATCGCTGCGTCGGCCTGATCACCGTCAAGGACATCGAAAAGGCGGTGACCAATCCCTACGCCTCAAAGGACGAGCAGAGCCGGTTGCGCGTGGCGGCGGCGACCACGGTCGGCGACAAGGGTTTTGAGCGCACCGAAGGTCTGATCGCGGCCGGCGTAGATCTGGTCGTGGTCGATACCGCGCACGGCCATTCGCGCCAGGTGCTCGACGCCGTCAGCCGCAT
>JBKKAF010000096.1:0-13399 GCA_046714775.1 Xanthobacteraceae bacterium
ACTTGTTCTTCCGCGCGCGTTTTTCGGCCAACCCCGGCGCGGGGGGCTGGCCGCCATCCCCGACGGCGGCGGCGACCTCCGGAACGTCGGCGCGCAGGAAGGGGTTTGCGGCCTTCTCTTCGCCCAGGGTGGAAGGGATGCTCGGCTTGCCCGCGGCGATGAGCGCGATGACCCGCCGCTCGCGCGCGGCCAGCGCCTTGTTGTCGGGCTCGATGGTCTTGGCAAAGCGGATGTTGGCGAGCGTGTATTCATGCCCGCAAAAGAGCTGCGTATCGTCCGGTAGCGCGCGCAGCTTCAGCATCGACTGCCACATCATCTCCATCGAGCCTTCGATCACCCGGCCGCAGCCGATGGAGAACAGCGTATCGCCGGCGAACACCAGCCTGTCCGCCGGGAAGTAGAGCGTCGCCGGCGCCGACGTATGGCCGGGCGTTTCGATAACGCGCCCTTCGAGCGCGCCGACGCGGACGCTGTCGCCCTCGCGCATGGTTTCGTCCACCGCGGGAATGCGCGCGGTCTCGCCCGCCGGCGCCACCACGCGGCAGCCGTGGCGCGCTTTCAGCTCGGCGATGCCGCCGGTGTGATCGTGATGGTGATGAGTGACCAGGATGTCGGTGAGCTTCCAGCCGGTGGATTTGAGCGCGGCCTCCACAGATGCGGCTTCCGGCGCGTCGATCGCAGCGGTGGCTCCGCTCGCCGGGTCGCGCAGCAGCACGCCGTAATTGTCCTTGAGGCAGAGAAACAAACGGGTTTCGGCAGGCATGTCGTCACCATTGCAAGGATTGCAGGGTCGCTCGCGGCTTATGCCAACCATACGGGATATGATACCCACGATAAATGCCATGACGCCACGCGCCGTGCCTGCCCCGGGCCGCCAAAAATTGCTACGCTGCGCCCATGTCCGTCGATGTCGTCGATCTGCGTAGTTTCTATGCCCAGCGGCTTGGCGTGGTGGCGCGGCGCTTCATCGGCCGCGGCATTCGCGCCCGCTTCGCCGATACCCGCGGCATGCGGGTGGTCGGCATCGGTTATCCGACGCCCTATCTCGGCCTGTTCCGCGAGGAGGCGGAACGCTGCCTGGCCTTCATGCCGGCGGCGCAAGGCGTGGTGAAATGGCCCACGGCCCGGCCGGGTCTCACCGCCTTGGTCGACGAGTTCAACCTGCCGCTGCCCGATGCCGCGGCCGATCGCGTGCTGCTGGTGCATGCGCTGGAAATGTCCCACGACGCGCCGGCGCTGCTGCGGGAAGCGTGGCGGGTGCTGGCGGCCGGCGGGCGGCTCCTGGCGGTGGTGCCCAACCGGCGCGGAGTGTGGGCGCGCATGGACACAACGCCGTTCGGCCACGGCCGGCCCTATTCGCGCTCGCAGATCACCTCGCTGTTGCGCGACAGCGGGTTCACGCCGATGGGCTGGAGCGAGGCGCTCTATGTGCCGCCGATCTCCCGCGGCTGGTTCCTGCGCTCGGCCGTGGCATGGGAGCGGGCCGGATCGACCATCTCGGCGCCGTTCGCCGGCGTACATATCGTGGAAGCGACCAAGGAGGTCTATCGCGCGATCCCGGTGCGGCGCGAGCGGCAACGGCTGGTGCCCGCGCTCGAACCGGTGCTGGCGCCGTCGCCCGGCGGATGATGCGACGTCCTGCGCAAAAACGAAATGCCCCGCGCAAGCGGGGCATCACGCCATAGATTTCACCTTGCCGCTATCAGTCGCGCGGCGGGGGGTCGTCGCCGCCGACATTAGGCTGCCCGCCGCCCGGCCCGTCGTGGCGGGGGCCGCTGCGATGGCGCCGGCGCCGGCGATGCAGCGGGAAACGGTCGGCCTGGTTGTCGTGCCCGTTCTGCCCGAAAGCCGGTTGCGGCTGCTGGCCCTGTTGCGGTTGCGACTGGCCGCCGGTGATGAACGACGGCAAGCGGTCGACATCGCCGCCCTCTTGCAGTCCTGGTTGCTGCTGCGGGCGCGGCTGATTGTGCTGATGCTGGTTATGCTGGGGTTGCTGATAATGCTGCTGCTGCGGTTGCTGATGATGCTGGTGCTGGTCGCGCGGCTGATAGGGTTGCGCCTCGCGCGGCAGATAAGGCTGCGGCTCGCCGGAGCCGAAGGGCGCGTCGCCCGCCCCTGACATCGGCTGCTGTCCGTCGTCGCCCTCGTCGTAATCGTCGCGCGCTCCGGAATTGTCCTGCTGCGGCGGCGGCTGGAAATTTGGATTGGCCTGGCGAAACTGCTCCTGCGCTGTGGCGATCAGGCGGAAATAATGCTCGGCGTGTTGGTAGTAGTTCTCTGCCGAGACCGGGTCGCCTGACGTGTGCGAGTCGCGCGCGAGCTGGACATATTTTTCGGCGATGTGAGACGGAGTTCCACGGATTTTCACGTCGGGCCCGTTCGACTCATAAACCCGCGACATCGGATTGTGATGGTTCTTGCGCTGATTGTTGTTGTGACGACCGCGCATGCGCTTGTTGTTTTGTCCGTTTCTCATGGTTCGCCTGTTGCCAACCCCTTGTTGTGGCGGCATGCGCCGCCTGCTCCATCATTCGTGCCATGTCCGGCGGCGAGGGCGCGCATGGCGCGCGTCGCCGAGCGGATCAGGCGCGAAGGCAATAGCGGCGTATTCTGCCGCGCATCACATCCTGTATCGCGATCTACGTAACAACCCCTTGGCCGCGATCGCAGCGCGGCACTGCCCACCTTTCGTCATACGCACCGCCGCGTCGATAATCCGATCGCGATATGCGCCGAGCCGATGAAGCATTCGTTCCCGAGTTGGCGAACCCGTCTGCCGGATCAGCCGGCATCGCTCGTTCGCTGCATGCGCCCTTGGCTCTCCGAAGCTTCGCTGCGGGCCAGGTTGTCGGCGCGTTCAAGCGTCTCGGGTCGATTCCGTGCCCAAAACCTAGTCGTTCCGGAGCCACATTCCAAGCCCTTTTTTGCGTGTCTGAAATGTGGAGGAGTCATGGCAGCGGCTTGACAGCGAGAGCCCGTACGATACCCGACAGGTCGTGCTGCGGCGGTGCCGCGATCCTGAGGCCGGCCTCGGCGAAAAGCGCGCTCACGGCACTGAGCTGGCCGGCACCCAGCTCCACCACCAGCACACCGGCGGGCGCCAACAGCCGCCGCGCATCGCCGGCGAGCGCGCGATAGGCCGCCAAACCGTTAACCCCACCGTCGAGCGCCAGCTGCGGATCGAAGCCGCGCACCTCCGCCGGAAGACCCGCGATCTCGCAGCTCGCGATATAGGGCGGATTCGACACGACGAGATCAAACGGCCCTTGCAAGGCCGCGCCATAGTCGCAGGCAACGAACGACGTGCGCACCGCCAATCCAAGTGCTGAGGCATTGTCGCTGGCGCAAGCCAGTGCGGCGTGGCTGATGTCGGTGCCGATTCCGCTTGCCTGCGGCAGTTCGGATAGGATCGCAAACAGCAGCGCGCCCGAGCCAGTGCCGAGATCGGCGACGCGCCACGAGCGATGGCGGGCAGCCGGTCCGCCAAGTGTGGCGAGGAGCGCGGCAAGCGCAGCCTCGACCACCGTCTCGGTCTCCGGCCGCGGCACCAGCGTCGCCTCGTTGAGCCGCAGCGGCAGGCCCCAGAATTCCCTGCAGCCGAGAATACGGGCGACCGGCTCGCGCGCCAGGCGACGCGTCGCCAGCGCGGCAATGGCTGCGGTTTCCGCAGCCGCCAGCGTCCGGCCAGATTGAGCGGCCAGTGCCGCATGATCGCAACCGAGTGCATGGCCGACCAGAAGCCGCGCATCGAGATCGGGGCTGTCGAGCCCGGCACTGCGAAACATATCGCTCAGCGCGCGGCGCGCGGCCGCAACAGATATGCCCGGCGCGATCTGCGGCATCGCGCTCACGACGCGCCTTCCGCCGCCAATAGCGCGGCCTGATGCTCGGCCACCAAGGCGTCGATGATCTCGCCCAGCGCCTCGCCCTCGATCACCTGCGGCAGCTTGTAGAGCGTCAGATTGATGCGGTGGTCGCTGACGCGCCCTTGCGGAAAATTGTAGGTGCGAATGCGCTCGGAGCGGTCACCGGAGCCGACCTGGCCGCGGCGCTCGGCGGCGCGCGCGGAATCCAGCTTCTGCTGTTCGAAATCGTACAGCCGCGCGCGCAGCACCGCCATCGCCTTGGCCTTGTTGCGGTGCTGCGAGCGGTCTTCCTGCATCATCACCACGATGCCGCTGGGAAGATGGGTGACGCGCACCGCCGACTCGGTCTTGTTGACATGCTGGCCGCCGGCGCCGCCCGCGCGCAGGGTGTCGATTTTCAGATCCGTGTCGTGGATGGCGACGTCGAGCTCGGCTGCTTCCGGCAGTACGGCCACCGTCGCGGTCGAAGTATGAATGCGGCCGGAGGCTTCGGTGTCGGGCACGCGCTGCACCCGGTGCACACCGGATTCGAATTTGAGCTTGGCGAAGGCGCCGCGGCCCTGGATTTCGGCGATGATCTCCTTGTAGCCGCCCATGCTGCCTTCGCTGGCCGAGATCAGCTCGACCTTCCAGCGCTGCTTGGTGGCAAAACGCTCGTACATCCGGAACAGATCGCCGGCGAACAATGCCGCCTCGTCGCCGCCGGTGCCGGCGCGGATTTCCAGGATCACATTGCGTTCGTCCATCGCATCCTTGGGGAGAAGCGACAGACGGATGTTCTCCTCGAGTCCAATGAGCTTGGATTCGAGCGCCGGCTTCTCGCTGGCCGCCAGGGCGCGCATCTCCGCATCGGTCGCCGGATCCTCCAGCATGGCTCGCAGGTCGGCGATCTCGTTGGCGATGTCGCGATAGGCCCTGATGGTGTCGATCACCGGTTCGAGCTCGGCGAACTCGCGCGACAGCTTGACGTAGGTGTCGGTCGGCAACTGGCCGGAGAGCTCGCTTTGCACCATCTGGTGGCGGGCGAGGAGTGCGTCAAGTTTGTGCTGGGGAAGCATGGCCGGCCGTCAGATCTGCAGGCCTTCGGCCGTGGCGAACGCCTCGAGCCGCTGGCGGATCTGCACGCTGCCGGCCGGGCTGTCGATCAGCGGCTGCAGCAGCGCCGCGGCCTTGCGGCAATCGAGATCGAGCAGCATGGCCTTGACCGGGCCGACCGCCGAGGGCGCCAGCGACAGCGAGCGGTAGCCGATCGCGGTCAATGCCAGCGCGCCGATCGGCTTGGAAGCGAGCTCGCCGCACAGCGTGAGCGGCTTGCCCTGGGCGGTGCTCCTGTCGGCGATGGCCTTGAGCGCGCGCAGGATCGGCGCCGACAGCGGGTCGAACCGCTCTGCCACCCGCACATTGCCGCGGTCGGCGGCATAGAAGAATTGCGTCAGATCGTTCGATCCCACCGACAGGAAATCGACCCGCTCCAGCAATTCGTCGAGCTGATAGAGCAGCGACGGCACTTCCAGCATGGCTCCGACATCGACCCGGTCCGGCAGCCGGTGGCCGTGGCGGCGCAAATGCGTGAGCTCGCGCTCGACCAGCGCTTTGGCCTCGTCGAATTCTTCCACGCTGGCGATCATCGGGAACATGATCTTCAATCCGCGCCCGCCTGCGGCGCGCAACAGCGCGCGGATCTGGCTGCGCAGCAATCCCGGCCGGTCAAGGCCCAGGCGAATGGCGCGCCAGCCGAGCGCCGGATTCTCCTCTTCGACATTACGCATATAGGGCAGCACCTTGTCGCCGCCGATGTCGAGCGTGCGGAAGGTCACCGGCCGGTCGCCGGCGGCATCGAGCACCGCCCGATAGAGCGAGAATTGCTCGCTGGCGCGCGGGAAAGCGGCTGCCACCATGAATTGCAGCTCGGTGCGGAACAGGCCGATGCCGGCGGTGCCGGTTTCTTCCAGATGCGGCAGGTCGACCGCCAAGCCGGCATTGATCATCAGCGTGATGTGGGCGCCGTCCTTGGTGACGCATGGCTTGTCGCGCAACGCCAGATATTGCAACTGGCGGCGCGCCCGCAGCCGTACCCGCTCGATATAGGCGGCTTCCATGTCGGGCGACGGCCGCACATGCACGTCACCGGTGGAGCCGTCGACAATGAGCGCGTCGCCGGGATCGGCGAGACCGGTGGCGTTGGCAATCTCGCCTACCGCGGCGATGCCGAGCGCGCGCGCCACGATGGCGACATGGGAGTTCGGGCCGCCCTCTTCGAGCACCAGCCCGCGCAGCCGCTTGCGATCGTAGTCGAGCAGCGCGGCCGGCCCCATGGAACGGGCGACCACGATGGCGTTTTCCGGCAGCCGCTCGCGCGCCGGCGCGTGCTCCTGGCCGGTCAGCTGACGCATCAGCCGGTTGGCCAGATCGTCGAGATCATGCAGGCGCTCACGCAGATATGGGTCGGTGACGCGCAGCATGCGGGCGCGGGTGTCGGACTGCACGCGCTCGACGGCGGCCTCGGCGGTGAGACCGGTCATCACCGCTTCGCTGAGCCGGTGCTCCCAGCCGCGGTCATAGGCGAACATCCGGTAGGCTTCGAGCACGTCGCGGTGCTCGCCGCCGTCCGCCACTTCGCCCCGCTCCAGCAATATGTCGAGGTCGGAGCGCAGCGCCTCGACCGCGGACGCCAGGCGCTTCTGTTCCTTGTTGACGTCGTCCGCAATGAAATTGGTGATGACGATGCGCGGTTCATGCAGCACAACATGGCCGAGCGCGATGCCGTCGTTGAGCGCGACGCCGGTCAGATGCAGCGGGCGACGGGCGGCCGGTTCGGGCACGCCCGGCCGCGCCAGCGCCGACAGTTCGCCGGAGGCGATCATCTCGGCGATCACCATCGCGGTGGTCTGCAGCGCCTCCTCTTCCTCCTCGGAATAGGTGCGGCGCGCCCGGTTCTGCACCACCAGCACGCCCAGCATGTTGCCGGCGCGCAGGATCGGGGCGCCGAGGAAGGCGTGGTAGATTTCTTCGCCGGTTTCCGGCCGGTAGGAGAAGGCGGGGTGGGCCTGCGCCTCCGACAGATTGATCGGGTTGGCCTCGCTGGCCACCAAGCCGACCAGGCCTTCGTCGGCGCGCAGCACGGTCTGGTGCACGGCCTCGCGCTTGAGGCCTTCGGTGGCGTACAGTTCGAGCGTGCCGTCCACGCGCAACACGTAGACGGAGCAGACCTCCGCTACCATGTTGGCGGCGATCAGCACCACGATCTTGTCGAGACGCTCCTGCGCGCTGACCGGCTCCGCCATCACCTCGCGAAGCCGGCGCAGCAGCACGCGCGGACCGCCGAGCGCGCCACGCATGACGTGATCCCTCGGGCCGTATGTCCGGCCGGAACCGCCATGCGGCTCCGGCCCAATTCCATCAGGAAATAGGGTCCGCGGCACCCGGTGCCCGCGGGCTACAACCTGTGACCGCGTATAGCGAATGCCCTATGCAAGCCGCAAGCCAAAGGCGCTATAGCTGCCTCACCTGCCGTCGGACGCGCCGATTTAGGCCTTATCCAGCTCATACAGGCTGTGCAGGGTCCGCACCGCCAGCTCAGTGTAGTTGGCGTCGATCAGCAGCGAAAACTTGATCTCCGAGGTGGTGATGGCGCGGATATTGATCCGCCGCTCCGCCAGCGCCTTGAAGGCCCGGGCGGCGACCCCGGCATGGCTGCGCATGCCGATCCCGATCACCGACACTTTGGCCACGTCGGTGGCTCCGTCCAGGCGCTCATAGCCGATCTGGCTTTTGGCCTTGCTCAGCACGGCATTGGCCCGCTCATAGTCCGAAGCCGGCACCGTGAAGGTCAGGTCGGTGGTGGCGCCGTCGGCCGAGACGTTCTGCACGATCATGTCGACATTGATATTGGCGTCCGCCAACGGGCCGAAGATCGCAGCGGCGACTCCGGGCTTGTCGGCCACGCGCCGGATCGAGATCTGCGCCTCGTCCTTGGAGAAGGCGATGCCGGTGACCACTTGCTGTTCCACGATCTCCTCCTCAGCGCAAATCAGGGTTCCGGGCGGTGTCGCGCGCGGATCGATGGCGTCGGGCTTGTCGAAGCTCGAACGCACGAAGATGCGGACATTACGCACCATGGCGAGCTCGACCGAGCGCACCTGCATCACTTTGGCGCCGAGCGAAGCGAGCTCCAGCATCTCCTCATAGGCGATCTTGTCGAGCCGGCGCGCGCGCGGCACCACCCGCGGGTCGGTGGTGTAGACGCCGTCCACGTCGGTATAGATGTCACAGCGCTCGGCCTGGATGGCGGCGGCGATCGCCACCGCCGAGGTGTCCGATCCGCCGCGGCCGAGCGTGGTGATGCGCCCGGTCTCCTTGTGCACGCCCTGGAAGCCGGCGATCACCGCCACCTGGCCGCGCTCCTCGAAGCGCTTGATGATCTCCGCGCCGTTGATGTCGCGGATGCGGGCCGCCCCGTGGGCGTCCGAAGTCAGGATCGGCAGCTGCCAGCCCTGCCACGACCGCGCATTGACGCCGATCGATTCCAGCACGATGGCCAACAGGCCGGAGGTGATCTGCTCGCCCGAAGCCACCACCGCGTCATATTCGCGGGCGTCGTGCAGGCCGGTGGCGGCACGGCACCACTCCACCAGCTGGTTGGTGGCGCCGGCCATGGCGGAGACCACGACCGCCACCTCATGGCCGGCGTCGACCTCGCGCTTGACATGATGCGCGACATTGCGGATGCGGCCGACATCGGCGACCGAGGTTCCGCCGAATTTCATGACGAGCCGGGCCATGTGGGGCTTGATCTCTGGTGGCGCCGGGAGCCGGCTTTCTGCCGAGCCCGCACGCGAAAAGGCGCGTATACATACCGGCGAGGATATGCCGCCGCAACCGCGGCGTTGGAGGAGGGTCAATGGCAGCGAGAATGCGCCCCACCGCCGGTTCGACCGTCGATGCCGACGAAGTCGCGCGCTTCTCGGCGCTGGCCGCCACCTGGTGGGACCCGCGCGGCAAGATGGGCATGCTGCACAAGTTCAATCCGGTGCGGCTCGGCTATATCAAGGAGCACGCCTGCCGGCAGTTCGGCCGCGATCCCAAAGGGCTCGACAGCCTTGCGGGCCTGCGCATCCTCGACATCGGCTGCGGCGGCGGCCTCCTGAGCGAGCCGCTCGCCCGCCTCGGCGCCGCGGTGGTCGGCGCCGATCCCGCCGCCGCCAATATAAAGGCCGCCGCCTTGCACGCTGCCGCGGCGGGGCTCGCCATCGACTATCGGGAAACCACGGCGGAGGCGCTGGCGGATACCGGCGAGCGTTTCGACGTGGTGCTCGCCATGGAAGTGGTCGAGCACGTCGCCGACATGCCGCTGTTCGTCAGCCGTTGCGCCGAGATGGTCAAGCCGGGCGGACTGATGATCGTGGCGACCCTCAACCGCACGCTCAAGAGTTTCGCGCTCGCCATTGTCGGCGCCGAATATGTCATGGGGTGGCTGCCGCGCGGCACCCACCAATGGGACAAGTTCGTGACGCCGCAGGAGTTGACCGCCGCGCTGCAACGGCCCGGACTGCGCGTGATCGGCGAGATCGGCATGATCTATCATCTGATCGCCGACCGCTGGCAGCTCTCCAGCGACACGGACGTGAACTACATGATCGCAGCGGAGAAGCCGGGCTGAACCTCTCACCGTCATTCCGGGGACCGCATCGATCGAATTGAAGTGTCCAAGTCGGCAATAGCCGACTTGGATGGCACGGGAACCCGGAATCCATAATCATCGACTAGAGAAAGGCACCGATGTTCAGCTACGGCAACGCTAGCGATTATGGATTCCGGGTCTCGCGACGTTCCGTCGCTCGCCCGGAATGACATCGGAAAGACTCCCTCGTGCTCGACTCTTCCTGGCTCTGGGCGCTGTTCACGGTCGTTGCCGCCGCCAGCCAGACCGTGCGCAACGCCACCCAGCGCGAGCTGACCGCCACCCTCGGCACCGTGGGCGCGACCCATGTGCGCTTTCTGTTCGGGCTGCCGTTTGCGCTGCTGTTTCTTGCCGCCGTCCTGATCGCGACCGGCGCGCCGCTGCCGCGGCCGGGTCTCGCTTACGTGTTGTGGATCATCCTCGGCGCCGCCGCGCAGACCCTGGCGACTGCCCTGATGCTGGCGGCAATGAACGACCGCTCGTTCGTGGTGATCTACGCCTATATCAAGACCGAGCCCATACAGGTGGCGCTGTTCGGGCTGGTTCTGCTCGGCGATGTGGTGACGCTGCCGATGGCGGTCGCCATCGCGATTGCGACCGGTGGGGTGGTGGCGATGTCGCTGCAGCCGGGCGCCTCGCCGGCCCGGTTGCGGCCGACGCTGCTCGGCCTTGCCTCCGGCGCCATGTTCGGGCTTTCCGCCGTGGGCTACCGCGGCGCCATTCTCAATCTCAATCTGCCGGACTATCTGATGGCCGCGACCTTCACCATGGCCGCCGGCATCGCCATCCAGTCGGTCCCACTGACGCTCTATCTCTGGCTGCGCGATCCCGCCGTGCTGCGCGCGATCTTCGCCGCCTGGCGGCCATCCATGCTGGCAGGCTTTCTCGGCGCGCTCGCCTCGCAGTTCTGGTTCCTCGCCTTTGCGCTCGCCACCGCGGCGAGCGTGCGCACGCTCGCGCTGGTCGAGGTGCTGTTCGCGCAGGCAATTTCGCGATTCGTGTTCAGCCAGCGCACCACGCCGCGCGAGGCGCTCGGCATTGTGCTGATCGTTCTCGGCGTGGCGCTGCTGCTGTGGGCGTATTGATTTTCAATAATATGCACGCGCGACGAAGCCGGCCAATCCGGAATGTTGGCCGGTAAAGCAATACTCCCGGCCCGCAGAAGACCGCGTTGTGCGCGCCTTTCTAATCTCATGCCGATCATTTTCCGCTGATTTGTCCGCTGATTTAGAAGTGTATTGCCCCAACTTCTCCGGGTTTTGCAAAAGTCTTGTTCCAGATTTCCTCCTAGCGTCCGCGAGGTGATCGCTGCGCCGTTGGCGTTGACGGACACTCAACAACGGAGCAGCGCGACGTGAGCGGCATTCGGCGTCAGCCACAGCTTGGGCCTCTCGTGCGGTTTCCAACGGCTCCGATGGAACGTAGCTGCCGACCCAGCCTGCACGCATGCCCGCGACCTCCGCACGTCGGTCCCCAGCGTCACTCAGACGCGGCCGCACCCCCTGGTCCGGTCCTTGCTGTTGTTCGGCTGAGCTGCGACAGCGGGTCTCACCGACAGCAAACCTTGTCCTATCCGGGGACATGACCGCTGCAAAATCGTACAGTCGAGCGCGGCTGCCAGGGGACAGAAACATGTGGCGACTAGCCGTCATTCTTTGCCTGCTCAGCCCGTCGGCCGCTCTCGCCGCACAGGCCAAGGGGCAATTCCAAGTCGGGATGATCATTACCGGCAAAAGCAGCGCATCGACCATCAAGCCTAAAGCCGTTACCGGCGGCAAGAATGGCGCAAGGGCAGTATCATCTGCCGAGGCGAGGACTCGGACCGGGCTGTTTATTGTTCCTCCCCAATCCATTCTTTCGCCCCGATGATCGGCGCTTGATCTTCGGGATAGGGCGGAAGAAATCTCGTGTTCCCGCCGAGGCCCTTAATTCCGTTCGTCGGGCAGCACCGGTAACGGATGAAATTCGATGCCTTCCTCGTGCAATGTCTTGGCTTCCTCGGGCGAAGCCTCGCCGTAGATCGAGCGATGCTCGATCTCGCCGTAATGCATCTTGCGCGCTTCCTCGGGAAATTTCTGGCCGACATTGTCGGCATTCTTGGTCAGGTGCTCGCGCAGCTCCTTGAGCTTCTGGCGGAATTCCTGCTCCTGCGGCGACAGCATGGCCACCGGGGCCTTGTCCGCTGCAGCCGGCGCCGCTGGCTCATTGGCGAGGACCGGTGCGCGGCTTCGTTTCTTGCCGCCCGCCACCCGCGGACTCATGATCGCCTTTTCCACCTTGGTCGAACCGCACAGGGGACAACCGACCAACCCGCGCTTGGCCTGCTTGTCGTAAGCGGCTGAGTCCGCAAACCAGCTTTCGAACTCGTGGCCCGCATTGCAGACGAGCGCATAGCGGATCATGACGAGCCTCGCACCGCATGCAGATGCGTGGGCTCCGCCATCGGCTCGGCCATCTCGAAGCGCCGCCCATGCTGCAGCGAGGGAATGCGCCCGCGCGCGGCGGCGACCGCGGCCGGATCGATAGTCGCCATGACCAGGCCGGGCTCGCTTCCCCCCTCGGCCACCACGCGGCCCCAGGGATCGACAATAAGCGAATGGCCAAAGGTTTCGCGGCCGTTTTCATGCTTGCCGCCCTGCGCGGCCGCCAAGACGTAGCAGCCGTTCTCGATCGCCCGCGCCCGGATCAGCACATGCCAATGCGCTTCGCCGGTCTGCCGGGTGAAGGCCGACGGAATGGCGATGAACGAGCAGCCGGCCTCCGCCAGCGCCCGGTAAAGCGCCGGAAAGCGCAGGTCGTAGCAGATGGTGAGCCCGAGCCTCCCCCACGGCAGGTCGGTGGCGACGCCGATCTCGCCCGGCCGGAAGTTGCGCGACTCGCGGTAGCTTTCGCCGTCCGCCAGATCGACGTCGAACATATGGACCTTGTCGTAGCGCGCGACGATGTCGCCCTTCCGGTCGATCAGGAACGAGCGGTTCGCCGCCTTGTCGGACGTCAGCTTGATGGCGAGCGAGCCGACATGCAGATAGAGGCCGAGCGTGCGCGCCAGCTCGCGGAAGCGCACCAGCGCCAGATCGTTTTCCTCCGGCACGATAGCGCCGAACAGCCGGTCGCGCTGCACATCCATGATGTTGGTCATTTCGGGTGTTTGCACGTAGTCGGCGCCGCGGCTCTTGGCTTCCTCGATCAGCGCCGTGGCGGCATCGAGATTGGCGGAAGGCGCAAGACCGGAGCGCATCTGCACCAGAGCGGCGGTGAAGCTCGCGGATGCGGCGGCGCTCATGCCGACGCCTTGTGGGAAGCCAGCAGCGGATCCAGTTTGCCGGTGCGTTCGAGCGCATAGAGGTCGTCGAAGCCGCCGACATGCACCGCGCCGATGAAAATCTGCGGCACCGTCATGCGTCCGTGTGCGCGTTCGACCATCTTGCTCCGTCCATCCGGGTCGCCGGTCACGTCGATCTCGACGAAGGTAACCGCTTTACGGGTCAAAAGCGCCTTGGCCGAAACGCAATAGGGGCAATAGCGGGTGGTGTAAATTTCGACTTGAGCCATCTGTAATGCGTGCCGGTTATCGTCTGGTTTATATGGGAGCGCGCACCGCCGCCACAACCCGCGCGAACACCAGCACATCGACCTCCGCTGCGCCCGCGCGCAACAGCGCCCGTGCCGCGGTGTCCACCGTCGCGCCGGAGGTGAGCACGTCGTCCACCAGGATGAGCCGGCGTCCGGCTACCTCCGCTTTGCGCTCCGCGCTCACCCGGAACGCGCCCTGCACGTTGAGCGCGCGCTCGGCCTTGCCCAGACCGACCTGCTGCGGCGTCGCCTTGACGCGCCTGAGTGCGCCATGGACGAC
>JBKKAF010000097.1:0-9940 GCA_046714775.1 Xanthobacteraceae bacterium
GCAAAGCCGCGATCGAGATCGGCGATCAGATCGTCCACATCCTCAAGTCCCACATGGAAGCGCACGGTCGGCCCGCCCGGCGCCCAGGTCGTCGCCGAGCGCACGTTGCTGCAGTCGAACGGAATGACCAGGCTTTCATAGCCGCCCCAGGAGGCGCCGATCCCGAACAAAGTGAGGACATTGAGAAACGCGTGGACCGCTGCGTCCGGCATCGGCTTGAGCACAATACTGAACAGGCCGCATGCTCCGGAAAAATCCCGCTGCCAGAGGGCGTGACCGGGGTGGCTCGCAAGTGCGGGATGGATGACGCGGCTCACCTCGGGCCGCTGCTCTAGCCAGCGCGCGATCTTGCGGCCCGATGCGTCGTGCTGCGCCAGGCGCACGCCGAGCGTGCGCAGGCCGCGCAAGCCGAGATACATGTCGTCGGGTCCGACGCAGAGCCCCATGCTGAAGACCGTGTCGCTGAGATTTTTCCACGTCGCCGTGTTGGCGGACACCGTGCCCAGCATCACGTCGGAATGTCCGCCGATGAATTTGGTGGCGGCCTGGATCGACAGGTCGACGCCCTTTTCCAAGGCCCGGAAGTGGAGCGGCGTCGCCCAGGTATTGTCCATCAGCACGACCGCGCCGCGCGTGTGCGCCGCGGCAGCGATGGCCGGTACATCCTGCACTTCGAACGTCAGCGAGCCCGGCGATTCCACGAACACCGCACGGGTATTGGGCTGCATCAGACCCGCGATGCCGCCGCCGATGAGCGGGTCATAATAGCTGGTGGAGATGCCGTAGCGCGTGAGCACGCTGTCGCAGAATTTTCGCGTCGGCCCGTATACATTGTCGGTGACCAGCACGTGCTCGCCCGTGCGCAATGCCGACAGCAGCGCGACCGAGGCCGCGGCCAGACCGGACGGCACCAGCGCGACCCCGGCGCATTCCGGGCCGTCTAATTCCGCGATTGCCTGCACCAGCGCGTCCGAGGTGGGCGTGCCGCGCCGGCCGTAAGTGTACGGTCCGCGCGTCCCCAAATAGTCCTCGGCCGTGCGGTAGACGACCGTGGAGGCGTGGTAGACCGGCGGGTTGACGAAGCCATGATGGGAGAACGGATGGCGCCCGCCGCTGACGAGTTTCGTCAACGGCTTCGAAGGCGGTCGAGCGCTGTCGCCATCGGTCTTTTTGGCCATCGCTTCGATCCTGCCTCATCTTGTAGCATGGTCAACCCCTTGACCCCGATGCGCGATCGGCCTGAGATACTATCGATCAGGCGACACGCAACATTCGCAGGCCATATCATGAAACGCCTAACAGCTACAGCCGGCGCGATTTTGCTGCTCGGTCTTGCGGCCGACGCCGCGTTCGCCCAGACCCTCAAAACGGTGAAGGATCGCGGCGCGCTCCTGTGCGGCGTGAGCCAGGGCCTACCCGGATTCTCCAATCCCGACGACAAGGGCAACTGGACCGGTCTCGACGTCGATTTCTGCCGTGCGATCGCGGCCGCCATCTTCAACGATCCGAGCAAGGTCAAATTCACGCCGCTCTCGGCCAAGGATCGTTTCACTTCGCTGCAATCGAGCGCGATCGATGTGCTTTCGCGCAACTCCACCTGGACGTCGTCACGCGACACCTCGCTCGGGCTGAATTTTGCGGCCGTCACCTATTACGACGGTCAAGGCCTCATGGTGCGCAAGACGGCCAAGCTCAATTCGGCGCTCGAGCTGAACGGCGCTTCGATTTGCGCGCAGACCGGCACCACCAGCGAGCTCAATCTGGCCGACTACTTTCGTGCCAACAACATGAAATACGACGTGACCGCCTTTGCCACCGCCGATGAAACCGTCAAGGCCTACGAAGCCGGCCGCTGCGACGCCTTCACCACCGATGTCTCGCAGCTCTATTCCGAGAGGCTCAAGCTCACCAACGCCAACGATCACGTGATCCTGCCGGAGATCATCTCCAAGGAGCCGCTCGGGCCGGTGGTCCGGCATGGCGACGATCAATGGTTCGATATCGTCAAATGGGTCCACTTCGCCATGGTCAATGCCGAAGAGCTCGGCGTGTCGTCCAAGACCGTGGATGCTTCATTGAAGTCCAATCAGCCCGAGATCAGGCGGCTGGTGGGGGTCGAGGGCGCCTATGGCGAACAACTGGGCCTCACCAAGGATTGGGTCGTTCGCATCGTCAAACATGTCGGCAATTACGGCGAGGTGTTCGAGCGCAATGTCGGCAGCGGCTCGAAACTCGGTATCAGCCGCGGCCTCAACCGATTGTGGACCAAAGGCGGCATCCAATATGCACCTCCGATCCGGTGAGGCGGCGCCCCGTTTCCACAAAGTGAAGCGGCTATCTCGTGTCCTTTGAATCCGGGCGCATGCCTGCAGCCGCGCGGGTAGCCTGGTATCGCAATCCAAAACTCCGCGGCTTGGCCTACCAGCTGGCGATCCTGGCGGCACTGCTGTGGCTCGGTTATCTGTTCGCGCTCAATGCCAAGGCCAACCTGGAAGCGCAGAAGATCGCAAGCGGGTTCGGGTTTCTCGACCACACCGCGGGTTTTGGCATCAATCAGACGCTGATCGAGTATCACGAGGCGCACACTTACGGCCGCGTCTTTTTGGTCGGGCTGCTCAATACGCTTCTGGTCAGCGGCCTCGGCATCGTGTTCGCGACTATCCTGGGTTTCGTCATCGGGGTGGCGCGGCTTTCGCCCAATTGGCTGGTCGCGCGGCTGGCCGGCGGCTATGTCGAACTCATTCGCAACCTGCCGCTCCTGTTCCAGATTCTGTTCTGGTATCTCGCCGTTCTCAGCACGCTGCCCGGGCCGCGGCAGAGCCTCTCGCTCTTTGGCTGGATCTTTTTGAGCAATCGCGGCGTGGTCATGCCCCTCCCGGTGCCGGGCGAGGATTTTCTTTATGTGGCGGCGGCCTTCGCGCTAGGGGTCATCGGCACGATCGTGCTCACCGTCTGGTCAAGGCGCCGGCAGGCGCGGACCGGCCAACCGTTCGCGCTGCTGTGGCCTTCGGTTGCTCTCATCGTCGGTTTGCCGCTGGCGAGCTTTTTTTGGGCAGGATCGCCGCTCACATTCGATCAGCCGCGGCTGCAAGGGTTCAACTTCGCCGGCGGCCTGCGACTCACTCCGGAATTCGTCGCGCTGTTGATCTCGCTCGTGACCTATACCGCAGCCTTCATCGCCGAGATCGTGCGCGCCGGCATTCTGGCGGTGCCGCGTGGACAGACGGAGGCGGCGGCAGCGCTTGGCCTGCGGCGCGGCCAGATCCTGCGGCTGATCGTGCTGCCGCAAGCCATGCGGGTCATTACGCCGCCGCTGACCAACCAATATCTCAACCTGACCAAGAATTCGACGTTGGCGGTCGCCATCGGTTATCCGGATCTGGTCGCGGTGTTTGCCGGAACCACGCTCAATCAGACCGGACAGGCGATCGAGATCATCGCCATCACCATGGCGGTCTATCTCGCGATCTCGCTCCTCACGAGCCTGCTGATGAATTGGTACAATGCCCGCATCCGGCTGGTGGAGCGCTAGGCCGCCATGACGCAAAACGCGCAAACTGCCTTTGTCAGCCAGCAACTGATCGCGCCGCTCGAGCCGCCGCGCGCAGCTGTGGGCTTGCCCGCGTTGTTTCGTCAACGGCTGTTTGGCAGCGTGCTCAACACCGTGCTGACTTTGCTCGGCGCGCTGCTGATCGTTGTCCTGATCTGGCCGGCGGTCAGGTTCCTGCTGATCGACGCGGTCTGGGAGGGTGCCAGCCGGGTCGATTGCCTGCCGGAAACCGTGGGCCGGCCGGTCGGGGCCTGCTGGCCGTTCGTCGAAAAAAAATTCGCCCAGTTCATGTACGGCTTTTATCCCGGCAGCGAATTATGGCGGGTCAATCTGACCTATGCGCTTGGAGCGGTCCTGCTGGCGCCGCTCCTTATTCCCAGCATTCCGTACAAGGCGCTCAACGCGGTGCTGTTCTTCGGCGTCTTTCCGGTCGTCGCCTTTTTCCTGCTGATCGGAGGCGTCTTCGGGCTCCCGCATGTCGAGACCCGTCTCTGGGGCGGCCTGCTGGTGACGCTGATCATTTCGTTTACCGGCATCATCGGTTCGCTGCCGCTCGGCATCCTGCTGGCGCTCGGCCGCCGCTCCGACCTGCCGGTGATCCGGATGTTCTGCATCGGCTTCATCGAGTTCTGGCGCGGCGTACCGCTGATCACCGTGCTGTTCTTCGCAACCTATATGTTGCCGCTGTTCCTGCCGCCCGGCTGGGTGATCGATGCGCTGCTGCGCGTGCTGATCGGCGTGACGTTGTTCGCCGCCGCCTATATGGCGGAGGTGGTGCGTGGCGGCTTGCAGGCTGTTCCGCGCGGCCAATACGAAGCGGCCATGGCGCTAGGGCTCGGTTACTGGCGGCTGAATGGCCTGATCGTCCTGCCGCAGGCGCTGAAGCTGGTCATTCCTGGGATGGTCAATTCGTTCCTGGCGCTGTTCAAGGACACCACGCTGGTTCTGATCGTGGCGATCTTCGACCTGCTCGGCCAGGTGCGCGCGGCATTCTCCGATCCGAACTGGGCGACACCGGTCACTCTGTTCACCGGCTTTGCCTTTGCCGGCATGGTCTATTTCGTAATTTCGTTCGCGATATCGCGCTATGCCATGTTCGTCGAGCGGCGTTTGAACACCGATGCGAGACATTGAGCAGCGAGGCGGGCCGGGTACGATGACCGATCATACTGAACAGAAGCGGCCGGCCGGCGCCTTGCCATTGCGCAGCGACGGGAAGGATGTGCGCACGACCAAGCACGAGGTGGCGGTCGATGTCATCCAGCTCAATAAATGGTTCGGAAAATTCCATGTGCTGCGCGATGTCAGTCTCAAGGTGATGCGCGGCGAGCGCATCGTCATTTGCGGCCCTTCGGGCGGCGGCAAGTCGACGCTGCTGCGTTGCGTCAATCGGCTGGAGGACTGGCAGCAGGGCCGCGTCGTCGTCGATGGCGTGGAATTGACCGAGGATCTGCGAACCATCGACGAGGTCCGCCGCGAGGTCGGCATGGTGTTCCAGCAGTTCAACCTGTTTCCGCACCTGAGCGTGTTGGATAACTGCATGCTGGCGCCGATCTGGGTGCGACGCCTGCCGCGCAAGGACGCCGAAGCGATCGCGCGGCATTTCCTGGCGCGCGTGCGCATTCCGGAGCAGGCCGACAAATATCCGGCGCAGCTCTCCGGCGGTCAGCAGCAGCGGGTGGCGATTGCACGGGCGCTCTGCATGGAGCCGAAGATCATGCTGTTCGACGAGCCCACATCGGCGCTCGATCCGGAAATGGTCAAGGAAGTGCTCGATACCATGGGCGAACTCGCCATGGACGGCATGACCATGCTGGTCGTCAGCCATGAAATGGGTTTCGCCCGGCAGGTGGCGAACCGCATGGTGTTGATGGATGCCGGCCAGATCATCGAGATCAATGAGCCGGAGGCGTTCTTCACCAACCCGAAGCACGAGCGGACGAAGTTATTCCTCAGTCAAATTCTTCATTGAACGTGCGGCCGAAGGCAGCGGTGCCTAGAGCGTGATTGCTTCAGGTTGAATCGCAATCACGCTCTAGCTTATTGTTTGAGCATGATCTTTTCCGAAAACCGGTTCCCACTTTTCGGGATCATGCTCTAGGGTCACGACAATCAGGCCGCGCGGACCGTTGCCAGGAATTTCGCAACCGCTTCCTTGAACTTGGTGCCTTCGCTCGATAGCACTTTGGCCGATTGGAGCACCCGGCCGGAAGCGGTCCCGGTTTCGCCTGCCGCCTGATTGACATCGCTGATATTGGCTGCGACGCGCGCGGTGCTGTTGGCCGCATGGTCCACATTGCGGGCGATTTCGTGGGTGGTTGTGGCCTGCTGCTCGACGGCAATGGCGATCGCCGTCGCGATCTCCGAAATACCGCCGGAAAGGCGCGCGCCATTCTGACAAGATTCACGCCTTGGTGATCGGATGCGTCACTCCGCGTAGATCATCTTCCGGGTCATGCCGCCGTCGACCACGAAGTTGGCGCCGGTGATGAAGCCGGCACGCCCGCGGTCGAGCAGGAAGACGACCATTTCGGCGATGTCGCGCGGCTGGCCGACCCGCCCGGCCGGATGCTGCAGATGATCCTTGCGCCGCAGTTTTTTCCACTCCTCGGCGCACACGACGATCCAGCCCGGGCTGACACAATTGACCCGCACGTCGGGCGTGAGGCTGATGGCCAGCGCATGGGTGAGCGCGAGCAAGCCGCCCTTGGAGGCGGAATAGGATTCGGTGTCGCGCTCCGACATTGAGGCGCGGCTAGTGTCCCGAATCCGAAGTTCGCACGCACTTGCTGCGAGCACTCTTGCGAACTTCGGATTCAAAGGGACACTAGAAATTATAGCGTTGCTCGTGTGGCTTTGGTTCAAAAGTTCCCTCGCGACCCGGCCGCAAGGAATGGGGAACTTCTGAACCGCCACACTAGCTGACGGTCCGCGGATTGAGGACGCGGGGCAACGGTCTGGCCCAGCGCCGGATCGACCGGCGCATGAGATCGGACGCGACAATCGCCGCCATGATGAGGGCGACCACCAATAACCACATGATGAAAATGCCCAGCAGCGCGAGCAGGATCGCGATCACCAAAATGACGATCATGGGCGCCAGCACGCAGATGCCGAACCAGGGTGTGATGAGCGCGTGCCGCACATTCACGTCGGCGGCCGGCAATGCGCGGGGCACATGACCGGAACGCCAATCGGTGCCGCCCGGCGGGATGAGCTCCGGCTCGTCGAAACGTGCGCTGCTCGTATATTTCCGCCGCATCATGCCGTGAGCGTCGCTTCCCATTGCCATGGAGAAACTAACCACGATCGGGGAAGAAACGCCACACGCCACCGCTCGGCTATCCCCGGCGCCGAGCACTGCTGCGACCACAGGCGATGCTAGACGATTCGCGGACGCTTGGTCGAGAAGACTTGGTCGAGAAGACTTGGTCGAGAAGACTTGCTGGAGAAGTCTTGCCCGAAAAGACTTGGTGAGCAGAGCGGCGCAGTTCCGGTGACGGAACCACACGGCGTTACCGGCTTCTATTGGAACCGCGCCAGCCGGAAACGCGAAATGTCGTGCCCGGTCGAGCCGGTGGTGGCGAGATCGGCCAGAATGTCCCCGAGCACCGGGGCGAATTTGAAGCCGTGGCCAGAGCAGGGCGATGCCACAATCACCTGTGGGGAACCGGGCAGCCGGTCGAGTAGGAAATCGCGGTCGGGCGTCACGGTATAAAGGCACGTCGTGGCGTGGGCGAGCGGTCCATCCGCCGCCGGCAGATGTTCCGCCAGTACCGCACGGATCAAAGCCTCGTCGACCCCCGACACTGTCCGGTCATAGCGGTCGGGATCGACGGTCCGGTCGTCGTGGTGGTGTTTGGCGACCTTGATGCGTCCTTCGCCGTCGGGCGGAAAGCCGTAATGCATGCCGTGACGGCTCTCGATCAGAAAAACCGGAAACCGGCCGGCTGCGAACGGCGCCGGGTCTTGCGGCGTGAACCAAGCCATGACCTGCCGGGTGACGCGCAACGGAACTGGCAGATCCGGCAGCAGCGACCGCAGCCATGGCCCCGCGGCAATAATCGCCGCGCCAGCCTCGATCGCGCCGCGCTCGGTCACGATCCGCACGCCGCCTGGGCGCGGCTCGACCGCTCGCACGCTCTCCCCGGTGTGCAACTGCGCCCCGGCCGCCTGCGCCAGTGCGATCATTGCCTGCACCGAGGGCTCAGCATCGAGAAAGCCGCCGTCCGGCTGCAGAACGCCGAGGTGATCGGACGGCAGCCGAAAGGCTGGAAACCGCCGCATCAATTCCGGCGCCGCCACAATCTCATGGCGCAGGCCGTGCAGGTTCAGCGAGGCCAGTGTTCCCGGCACCAGCACGCCATCAGGTGGGCCGACCTCGGCAATGCCGGTGACATGCAGCAGTTGACGCCCGGCGGCCTGTTCCAACTCGCGCCACAGCCCATAGGCGTGCTGCAGCAGCGGCACATAGGATGGATGCTCGAAATAGCCGAGCCTGATTACGCGCGTCACACCATGCGAAGAGCCGCGATCATGACCCGGGGCATGGCGCTCGATGCCGAGCACGCGCCGGCCGCGGCGGGCGAGCTGATAAAGCGCGGCGCTGCCCATGACACCGAGCCCGCAGACGACCACGTCGAAATGAGCCATCCCCATCCCCGCCTTGCACCGACGCTACCACGCAGCGCTCGACCTGCGCGGTTGCCAGCTCCTCAACCGGTCGCCATAAAGCCGCAATGCTTGCGGAAATCCGTCACGTGAAGCTCATTTACGCCATGGTCGTGCTCGTGGCCGCCTGCGAGATGGCGGCCGCGCAGACCGTACCGCTGCCGCGCCCGCGGCCGGCCGCAGTGCCATTAGCTGACGGTCCGGTTGCCGAGGCGGCGGAGCCGTCCGTTTGCCGGCTGCGGCTCACAGCCGAGCTTGCGGTAGCGCCTTCGGTGCCGGCGATGGTCGGGCCCGGCGAATGCGGCGCTCCCGATTTGGTGCGGCTCGAAGCCGTTGTCCTTGCCGATCAAACCCGGGTCACGGTCGCGCCGCCCGCGGTGCTCCGCTGCACCATGGCGGAAGCGGTGGCGCATTGGGTGCGCGAGGAGGCAGCGCCGCGCGTGCTCGAGCTCGGCCACGCGTTGCGCGGCATCCAGAATTTCGATTCCTACGATTGCCGCGGCCGCAACAGGGTGGTGGGCGCCAGGATCAGCGAGCACGGCAAGGGTAATGCCCTCGACATCCGCGGCTTGCGGCTCGCCAACGGAAAATTCGTCGATCCGACCGACCGGCACCTCTCGCGCGGCTTTCGCGAAGGCCTGCGCAAGAGCGTCTGCGCGCACTTCACCACGGTGCTGGGACCGGGCTCCGACGGCTATCACGAAAACCACATCCACATCGATCTGGCGGAACGGCGCCGCGGCTATCGCATGTGCCAATGGGACGTGCGCGATCCAGTGGAAAAGACCGCGACGGAAGTGGCGAGCACCGTGCCGCTGCCGGTCCCGCGCCCGAAATTCGACGGCAAGCGTTCCGCCCGCGGCAAGCTGTGACGCGCCGCTGAAATGACAACGGCGCCGGGCCTAGTGTGGCGGTTCAGAAGTTCCCCATTGCTTGCGGCCGGGTCAGGAGGGAACTTCTGAACCCAAGCCACACTAGCAACGCTATGATTCCTAGTGTCCCTTTTGAATCCGAAGTTCGCAAGAGTGCTCGCAGCAGGGCTGTGCGAACTTCGACTTCGGGACACGGGGGAGCGGAGGGCGCGCAATCGCCCTGGAATCGGATCCACCTCTTCACTACCTTATCGTCCGTCCCTAGAGCCTGATCCATTCAAGTTGAATCGGATCAGGCTCTAGATTCTTTGCATTCATCGCATTTTCTGCGGCGAACCGGTTGCCCACTTCGCCGGAAAATGCTCTAGGTCCGATGATCTCGGCTATGAAAAGGCGGCGACCATGCCCGTAGACGAAAAGACTCGCACCGAACTCGAAGCGGCTGCGTTCCGGCGTCTGCTCGAGCATCTGCGCTCGCGCACCGACGTGCAGAACATCGATATGATGAATCTCACCGGCTTCTGCCGCAATTGCCTGTCGAATTGGATGAAGGACGCGGCCGACAGCCAGGGCGTGCCGATGACCAAGGACGAGAGTCGCGAGGCGGTCTATGGCATGCCGTTCGCTGAATGGAAGGCAAAATACCAGAAGGAAGCCTCTGCCGAGCAGAAGGCGGCTTTCGACAAAGCAAGCCCCAAGCACTGAAGTTCCACATCGCCTGTGCACGACTGTGCAGGACTGTGCAGGACTGTGCAGGACTGTGCAGGACTGTGCAGGACTGTGCAGGACTGTGCAGGACTGTGCAGGACTATGCAGGACTGTGCAGGACTGTGCAGGACTGTGGATG
>JBKKAF010000098.1:0-5022 GCA_046714775.1 Xanthobacteraceae bacterium
CCATCTCGCCGGTCAGCTCGCCGAGGTCGCCGGGAAAAAAGCGCTTGTGCTCCCAATCGAGGCACGAAGGCTTTAGGAATTTTTCGCCGTCGAAATAAGCGCCAACGCCCATTTCGAAGCCTTCGACGTAGTCCATCAGAATGAAAGAATCCACGCCCTCGATGGTCGGCGGCAGTCCGGCGAGGAAGGCGCGAACATCGCGGCCGTCCTTGAGTTGCCCAACGAAGCTTTCCATCGGACCGTTGAACTTCAACACGTAACGGCCCGGCCGCTCCTGCAGGAATTCAAACGCCCGCTTGCGATCGGAAAATTCATGCACCGCGCAGATCGACAGGCCGAGGTTGCCGAGCAGGTCCTGCGCAAAACCGCGATCGTTCTCGAGCCGGTCGCCGAAGGCGCTGCCGCCGATGACGTGGAAGCCGTCCTGCCGCAGCCGGTCCTGCAGCTCGCCGCGGTGCTCCGCGACATTCTCGAACAGGATGATGCCTTCACTGCCGGCTTCGCGTAGCCAGCCGAGTTCCTCTTTCCAATCTTCGGTCTGCGTTACCAGCCCGGCAAGGGTGCCGCGGCATATGGGTTTTGCGATGTGGACTTTGACCTCATGGCCTTCCGCAAGCAGCCTGACGTAAAGCGAGCTGAGATCGCAATAGTCGCCGATGCCGAGAAAGCGCATGTGGTTGCCGGCGTTCCCCAATAGCCTTGCTCAAGTGGCCCGGCTCAAGCGGCCTTGCTGCGCGGGCCATCCAGGAGGTTGAATTCGCGTCGGTAGCGCTCGAAGGTGCGGGCGCCGTGCCAAAGCCGCATGGCGGCGCCTTCGCCGATCGCGCGCGCACGCCGGGGATCCTCCGCCACCAGGGGACGCAGCGCCTCTCTGTTCCAGGCTTCCGAATGTTTCACGTCGAGCACCGCATGGACCGCGAAATAGTGCCGTTTCTTGGCCGGAACGCCGAGTCGCCGCAGGCCCCGGTCGACGTAGCCGGCGCGGGTCGGCGCCGTCATCTCGATCACGCCGAGCGCGCCGACCGAGTGGTAGGCAAAGCGGCGGTGCTTGGCGAGCGCGATCATGGTGTTGCCGAGGGCCAGTGCCTCCGGAACGACCGAAGCCGGCGTGGACGAGAGCTCAAAATGATCTGCGAGACGTTCCAGCATCGGCCCATGCATGCCCTTGCCTGAACCGCGTCCCATCTCGTCCCAGAAATTGCGCGCCATTTCGAGCTTGGCCTGAACCGGCATTTTTAGCTGCGTCATCGCCAGCAAGTCGTCGAACCCGGCCTCGCCCGCCACTTCCTGGAACAGAAACCATTTCATCTGCTCGATGGTGGCGCTGGTCGCAAGCCACGGGAACAGCGGGTCGCCTTGCCCCGGCCCGGTTTCCTTCAGCCGCTCGAACCAGGCGATGAAGCGGTCAACATCGTCGGGGATATCGGCCGTGATCGGCGCGACGGCGCAGCGCAAGGACTCGACGAACGCGATCTCAGCCTGCGCCACCGTGGTCTCGCGCGCGAGGTCGTCCTTCGAAGCCTGTTCGGGAAGACCGGGTTGAAACCGGGATGCATTATATCTGGTGAGCCCGGTCTGAAACTCCGCGAAGCGGACTCCCTCAAGCTCGCTCGCCCAGCGGGTCCATCCGATACGCGCCGCTCTCATGGGCGGCCTCCTTGGACGGACGCGATCGTGACGGCGACCACGGCGATGCGGTCGGCCTGGTCATAGGGCGGTGTTTCGAGCTCCTCGCCGAAAACATCGGGATCGAGCTCTTCGTAGGCAAAGCGCACCGGATGTCCGGTGAGCCGGGCTTGCAATGCGTCCTGCAATTTGTCCGCGCCGCCCACAATGGCGGAGCCGGTGTAAAGCAGGAGCCGCCCGCCGGGCGCCAGATGACGGATGCCCTGCTCGACGATCCGAAGACTGAGCTCAGCGCCGAATTCACCGCCGCCGTGCCGGTAAAGCCGCGTCAGGCGATCCACGAGGTAGGGCGGATTGGCGATGATCAGGTCGAACATGCCGGGGAGGCTGGCGAACAGGTCGCTTTCCACGATTTGGACGGAGCTCTGGCCATTCAGCGCGGCGTTGATCCGGCAGTAACGCAGCGCGCGGCGATTGATATCGGTCAGCACGATTGTGGGCGCCGCGTCCGCCAGCAGCGCTGCGACATGCAATCCGCCCGCGCCGCTGCCCGCGCCGATGTCCACGATGCGCAAGGGCGCGTGGCGGTCTGTGGCCCCGAGGGACTGCTCGACCCACCGCGCAAAGCGATAGGTGTCGGGGCCGAAGAACACCGCGTCGGCCTCCTCGGTCGGGAACGCCGAATGCGCGAAGATCTGGGTGTCCAGCGTCGAGAACCGCACGGTGCTGCGCAGCGAGGTTCCGGACGCTTCGAGCGCACCCGCCTCCGCCAGCCGGCGCAACAGGGCATCGGGAAGATCGCCGCGCCGAAACGCGCGGCTCCAGCCGAAGACGTCCTCGATCGACGCGGGACCGGATTGCTCGCGGGCAATGACCCGGCGGTGACTCAATGGGGTTACCGTGGTGAACCGGTAACCACGGTCACGCAGCGCCAGGCCGAGCTCCACGAGCGCGCGATCGGCAACCGCCAAATTCGGCGTCATGTCCGGCGAGCGCCGCACGGCAGCCGGCCTTGCGCCTACCAGCGATTGGCCGGCGGGAAGCTGTATTGAACTGCGGCAATGTGGAGCGGGCAGGACATCCATGAAACGTCGGCTTTCGGTAACAACACGGTCCAACAGCATGCGGAAAATCCGCACTCCAAGCGAAAGTTCCATGCCCCGGAACAACGCCCCCATGCCTAGTGTCAGTTGACGTGCGACGTATGCGCTCTCATTCGAAGGGCGCAATTCGAAGGACGTATGTGAATCCGGCGAGCTTTTGGAGTGTGGCAGGGGAAGATAATTCTTCGCTCCGGAAGGACATTCGCCGGCGGGACCGCCTTCGGCATCTAGAACACCCTAACACCGCGCTTTTGAATGGCGACCCGCATAGCAGGCCTCGATCCTGGTGGCAGCGTCCATGGAGTTTGGGGTACTGTCGAAATCAACTCCCCCAACCTCGATAGGAAACGCCATGAAAGCCCTTTTGTGTGGACTGGCCTTCATAACCGCACAAAGCTTCGCGGCGCAGGCCGCCGAGGTCAAAGTCTTCAGCGGCGGCGGCTTTCGGTCGGTGGTGACCGAGCTTGCGCCCATGTTCGAACGCACCACCGGTCACAAAGTGGTCGCCACCTTCGACTCCAACGACGGGTTTGAACGGCGGATCAAGGCGGGCGAGAGTTTCGACGTTCTTCTCATCGGCACTCCGACCTTCGACGTGCTCGGAGACAAGATCGCCCCGGCGCCGCGCGTGGTCGTCGGACGCGCTGGGCTGGGCGTGGCGGTGCGGTCGGGCGCTCCCAAGCCGGACATCACCTCCGCCGACGCGCTCAAGCGCGCGCTTCTCGCCACCAATTCGGTCTCCTTTGTCGGCGACGGTCTCAGCGGGGTTTTATTTCGCACCCTGATCGATCGCCTCGGAATTGCCGAGCCGATGAAGCCCAAGCTCAAGCCGACGGAGACTGCCAATGTGGTCAAGGCGGTGGCCAACGGCGAAGCGGACTTGGCGGTGCACGTGATGCCTGGAATTCTGGCCGAGCGTGGCGTCGAGGTGGTCGGATCGGTCCCGGCGGAAATACAGTCCTATATCGACTTGACCGCCGGCCTCAGCGCCGCCGCCAGCGAGCCGGAGGCCGGCAAGGCGCTCATCGCCTTCCTGCGGTCTGACGGCGCCGTTTCGGTGATCAAAGCCAAGGGCTGGTAGCCTCCTCACGCGACGAGCGGCGTGATTGAAAGGTGCGATTTCGTACCGACCTTTTGATTGTGCCGCACTTGTGGCTTGTGCTGCCCGCGTTTCGGCACACGCGATCCCCTGTTTCTCCCAGCCGATCTGCTGCTAAAACCCGCGGCATGGGAGAATCCTCGCCGATGATGCAATCTGCGGCTCAAGGTCCGGGGCCGCGCGATTGATGGCAACCGACGGCAAGCCGCCCGCTGGCGACACCGGCGCGCCACCGCCGCAGGCGGCGCCGTTCGATCCCGCGACTCCGCTTTTCAGAATCCGCTCCTTCACGCTCCTCTTCACCACCCGCGCCGCCTCCAACACCGCCAACCAGATGCTGGCGGTGGCGGTCGGCTGGCAGGTCTATGAGCTGACCGACAGCGCGCTCGCGCTTGGCCTGATTGGTCTCGTGCAATTCCTGCCGCCGCTCCTGCTCATGCTGTTGGCGGGGCAGATCGCCGATCGCTTCAACCGCCGCCTGATCCTGCGCTGCTGCTATGTGATCGAGGTTTGCGTGGCGGCCGGCCTGCTGCTGGTCTCGGTCTTGCCGCAGCCGAGCGTGACCGTCATCTTCGCGCTGCTGTTCGTGAACGCGCTGGCGCGCACCTTCGAGCAGCCGGCGTTGCAATCGCTGTTGCCGATCATGGTGCCGCGCGAGGTGTTCGGCCGCGCCATCGCGGCGCATGCGTCCGCCGGCAAGCTGTCGCTGCTGCTCGGTCCCTCGCTCGGCGGCGTTCTCTATATCTTCGGTCCGGCGGTCGACTACGGCTTCTGCGCGCTGTTCATCCTGGCGGCGGCGGTGGCGAGCTTCCTGTTGCCCAATCCGCCGCCGCCCGGCGAGCGGCCGAAAGTGAGCTGGGACGAACTGGTGGCGGGCTTTCGCTTCATCTGGCGCGTGCCGGCGGTGCTGGGCGCCATGTCGCTCGATCTGATAGCGACCTTGTTCGGCGGCGTGACCGCGCTGTTGCCGATCTATGCCCGCGACATTCTGGAGATCGGTCCCTGGGGCGCCGGTATCCTGCGCTCGGCGCCGGCGCTCGGCGCGCTGCTGGCGGCGGCCTATCTGACGCGCTTTCCGGTGCGGCGCGCGGGTGGCGTCTACATTTTCGCGGGCTTTGCGGTCTATGGCGCCGCCACCATCGGCTTCGGGCTGTCGACCAACGTGCTGCTTTCGATCGCCATGCTGGTGCTGGT
>JBKKAF010000099.1:0-25170 GCA_046714775.1 Xanthobacteraceae bacterium
AATATGATTCTAGTGTCCCTTTGAATCCGAAGTTCGCAACAGTACTCGCAGCAAGGGTGAGCGAACTTCGGATTCGGGACACTAGTGCAGAGTCGCGCAATCGCGCTGTCCACAAGGCCAATGCAAAAAGTTGCAGGCCCCTCCTGGAGGCCGCGCTATGTCGTTCGTGATGTTGTTCGTGTCGTCGCGCGTCAGTGCGCGGCGGCGGTTACACCGATCGGGCAGCTCACTCCGGTGCCGCCCAATCCGCAATAACCCATCGGGTTCTTGGCGAGATATTGCTGGTGGTAGTCCTCGGCAAAGTAGAACGGCGGCGCGTCGAGGATCTCCGTGGTGATGGCGTCGAACCGCCGCGACTTCAGCTCTTTGTCGTACATCGCCTTCGACGCCTCGGCGGCTTTACGCTGCGCCGGCGTGTAGCTGTAGATGCCGGAGCGGTACTGCGTGCCGGCGTCGTTGCCCTGGCGCATGCCCTGGGTCGGGTCGTGGCTTTCCCAGAACGCCTTCAGCAATTGCTCGTAGGAAATCTTTTTCGGATCGTAGACCACCAGCACGACCTCGTTATGCCCGGTGCGGCCGCTGCAAACCTCCTGGTAGGTCGGGTTGGGCGTGTGGCCGGCGGCATAGCCCACCGCGGTCACGTGGATGCCGTCGCCGAGCTCCCAGAATTTGCGCTCGGCGCCCCAGAAGCAGCCCATGCCGAACATCGCGGTCTCCAAACCCGCGGGATAGGGTCCCTCAAGCCTGCGGCGGGTGATGAAATGTTCGGCCGCGGTCGGTATCGGCTCCGCGCGTCCTGGCAGCGCATCGGCGGCGGACGGCATTTCCAGCTTTTTCCTCAGCATGAACATGGCGGGCATCTCCCTGCGTCGTGACCCTAATATAGGCTGGCCGGCGCCGCGCCGCAGCGGCCGCGCGATCACATGTGGGGCAGCGGCCTTGCGGCATCCTTCACGGGGTTGCGACCCGTCGCACGCCTGCGCTCAATCCCGGGCATAGCCGATCAGCCGCTTCTTCTTGCGGCCGAGCAGGATCAGCAGCATACCGAGCACACCGAGCGCAAGCCAGGCCGGCTGTTCGAGCACATAGGGTTGGATCACCGACTGCCAGGCCCAGACCGCCACATAACGCTCGATCGCCGGCTGCAGCAGCAACAGCGAATTCTGATGCACGCTCGACCAGAATGAGCCGACGCTGGTGATGAACCATTTCTGGTCGGCGATCGACTGGGCGCCGTCACTGACCAGGAAAATAAAGCCCGCGGCGAGGCAGAGGAGGCCGAGGAAGCGGAACAGGAATCGGATCATTGGCACCGTCATACGCTAAAAGACATCCGGTATCGCTTACTCTCACCGGCTGGCGGGTTCAATTGTCGCTGCCTGGCTGCCGGTGGAACTGTGGACGATCGGTCGGCGCTGCTGGATGATGTTGGTGGATCGCGGCCCGGGTATCCCTTGGGACGCTGCCGAGCCGATCCGCCAGTTTCCGTCGCCCTGCGAACGTGCCGGCGCGTGCGTGCCAAGGAGTTGAAATGTCTGGTAAAGCCGGCGGGCGCGGCAAGCGCCCCACCTTCACCGACCAGGAAGCGTTGCTGTTTCACAGCCAAGGCCGGCCCGGAAAGCTCGAAGTCGTTCCCACCAAGCCGATGGCGACCCAGCGCGATCTCTCGCTGGCCTATTCGCCCGGCGTCGCGGTTCCGGTGCTGGCGATCGCCGCCGACGAGAGCCTCGCCTACGACTATACGACCAAGGGCAATTTCGTCGCCGTCATCACCAACGGCACCGCCATCCTCGGGCTCGGTAACCGCGGCGCCCTGGCGGCCAAGCCGGTGATGGAAGGCAAGGCGGTGTTGTTCAAGCGCTTTGCCGACGTCGATTCCATCGATCTGGAAGTCTCCACCGAGGATCCGGACGAATTCGTCAACGCGATTAAGTTTCTCGGCAAGAGCTGGGGCGGCATCAATCTCGAGGACATCAAGGCGCCGGAATGCTTCATCATCGAGCAGCGGCTGCGCGAACTGCTCGATATTCCGGTATTCCACGACGACCAGCACGGCACCGCCATCATCGCCGCGGCCGGCCTGATCAACGCCCTCCACCTCACCGGCCGCGACATCAAGACCACCAAGCTCGTGTGCAACGGCGCGGGCGCCGCCGGCATCGCCTGCCTCGAATTGCTCAAGGCGACCGGCTTCACCGCCAACAACGTCATCCTGTGCGACACCAAGGGCGTGATCTATCAGGGCCGCACCGAAGGCATGAACCAGTGGAAATCCGCCCATGCGGTGAAGACCAAGGCGCGCACCTTGGCGCAGGCGCTGGAAGGCGCCGACGTGTTCTTCGGCCTTTCGGTCAAGGGCGCGGTGACGGGGGACATGGTCAAGTCGATGGCGGACAAGCCGATCATCTTCGCCATGGCCAATCCCGACCCGGAAATCACCGTCGAGGAGGTCGCCGCCGTGCGCGCCGACGCCATCATGGCGACCGGCCGCTCCGACTATCCGAACCAGATCAACAATGTGCTCGGCTTTCCCTATATTTTCCGCGGCGCGCTCGATGTGCGCGCTACCACCATCAACATGGAAATGAAGATCGCGGCAGCCAAGGCGCTGGCCGCGCTGGCGCGCGAGGACGTGCCCGACGAGGTCGCCGCCGCCTATGGCGCGCGCCCGAAATACGGGCCCGACTACATCATTCCAGTGCCGTTCGATCCGCGCCTGATCTTCTCCGTGCCGCCGGCCGTGGCCAAGGCCGCCATGGATACCGGCGTGGCGCGCCGGCCGATCATCGACATGGACGCCTATCGTCAGCAGTTGCGCACCCGGCGCGATCCGGTGGCAGGCGTGCTGCAACGGGTCCACGAACGGCTGCGGCGTCGCCCGCAACGGGTCGTCTTTGCCGAAGGCGAAGAGGAACAGGTGATCCGCGCCGCCGCCAGCTTCGTGCATCAGGGGCTGGGGACGGCCTTGCTGGTCGGCCGCGAGGATCGGGTGCGCGAAACGGCGCGCAATCTCGGCATCGAGCTTGGCGGCGGCATCGAGATCATCAATGCCGCCATGTCGAAGCGCAATTCCACCTATGCCCACTATCTCTACGAGCGGCTGCAGCGCAAAGGCTATCTCGCCCGCGACTGCCAGCGCATGGTGAACCAGGACCGCAACCATTTCGCCGCCTGCATGGTCTCGCTCGGCGATGCCGACGCCATGGTCACCGGCGTGACCCGAAATTTTTCGGTCGCGCTCGAAGACGTCCGCCGCTGCATCGACGCCAAGCCGGGCCATCGTGTGATGGGCGCTTCGCTGGTGCTGGCGCGCGGCCGCACCGTGCTGGTCGCCGACACCGCGGTGACGGAAATGCCGAGCGCCGAGGATCTCGCCGACATCGCGGTCGAGGCGGCCGGGGTGGCGCGCCGGCTCGGCTACGAGCCGCGGCTTGCGCTTCTGGCATTCTCCACCTTCGGCCAGCCGCCGGGCGAGCGCGCCGCCCATGTGCAGGGGGCGGTGCGCATCCTCGACCAGCGCCGGGTCGATTTCGAATATGACGGCGACATGGCCGCCGACGTCGCCCTCAATATGGACCTGCGCGACAATTATCCGTTCTGCCGTTTGTCGGGGCCGGCCAATGTGCTGATCATGCCGGCGTTCCACTCGGCCTCGATCTCGACCAAGCTGCTGCAGGAACTCGGCGGCGCCACCGTGATCGGACCCATTCTGGTTGGGCTCGACCGTCCGGTGCAGATCGTGCCGCTGTCCGCCAACGACGCGCAACTGGTCAATATGGCGGCGCTCGCTGCCTTCAACGTGAATGCCTAGGGCCGCCGGCGCCGTTGACCCCCCGGAATGGCCCGATTATAAGCAGCACAACGTGGCGGCCGGCTTTTGCCGCCGCTCCAATTCAGGCCCGTGGCGCGCAATCGCTTGGCGCGCATAATGGCGACGCCGCCCTAAAGACAGGATTCCAATGGCCAATACCAGTTCCGCCCGCAAGGCCACGCGCAAGATCGCCCGGCGCACCGAAGTCAACAAGGCGCGGCGCTCGCAGCTGCGCAGCTATGTCGGCAAAGTCGAGGACGCGATCGCCACCGGCGATCGCAACCAAGCGGTGGCCGCTTTGAAGGAAGCCGAGCCCATGATCATGCGTGCGGGCCAGCGGGGCATGGTGCACAAGAACGCCGCCAGCCGGAAAGTCTCCCGCCTCACCAAGCGCGTCGCCAAGCTCGGTCAATAAAACCCTTACTCGCGTTGCCGCTGCCCGCCTGGCCTTTGCGCCGGGTTTTTGGCGTGCGGCCGCCATAGCCAAATCCCGTTTGAAATTGGCGGCCTGTGTGATCGTGCGCACCAGCGTGTTGCAAAAGTGTCACGTGCCTTGCCTATAATGGCGTGCGGGTAGGCTGATCCCTTCGCATGCCGTCAACGAGCCGCAGGACCTTCTCGAATGCTTTTTTCGGCAGGGGCTACCCTGCGTTTCCGCTCAAAAATACGGTCGCTTGCAGAATGGTTTACAGGGCAAGCGGCGCAAAGGACTTTGAATGCCACGATTTTGAGACAACCGTTTTGGCGCGAGAAGGGCTCGATACGCCGAAAGAAATCGCGTTCGGCGCGTCTTCACGCAGGTCCCATTAAGTAAATCAATTCAGTAATTTGCATCGGTCGCATCGGTAACCGATCAGACCTAAGCGGCGATTCCTGCGGAAAATCCGCAATCAATGCGTTTGAATCGGCGTTGCGGGCCATATGAGGCCTGTGTATCTTCAAATTGCCGCTGGGCCACCGGCGGCTTTCAGTAAATGGTCCGTATTCGAGCCCATAAGCATGGGGACGGGGGATTCATGTCTAGTCGTTCGCGACTTCGCACCAGTGTTCGCAAGCGCTTGGATCATACGGGTATAAGTCTTCGCTTCGCCACGCCGGATCGATAATTGGACGGCGGCACGAAGCGACCTCACGATACTTCAGCATTTAAGAATTCGCGTGACCACGGCCTACGGCCGATGGAAGGGGCCTCTATGAGCGCAGCAACCACAATCACCAGGCAGCGACCTGCTGCAATACCGCAGCGGCCGGATGGTTTCCCATGCAGGTCATCCGGCATCAGCGCAGGATCTCCGATCCGCATCCTTTGATCGCAGCCCGCGGAGACCGGCGCTCAGCCGAGGGCCCCGCGCGGTTGATGTCGCTCCAGTCCTTGTCAGTTCATGCGAGTACCTCCCGAGTCCTTAGTCGTCGCGTTCCATCTGACGGGTGTCTTGGTATCCGCGTCCGTCGTCGTCCTTTTAACCAGTCCCCGATGAGAAGAGCTGACAATATGACGAGCCCGGAACAGGAGCGCTGGCCGCGGGTGAAGGAACGCCTGCGTGCCGAAGTTGGTGACGACGTCTATTCGAGCTGGTTTGCGCGCATGGACCTGGAAGGTGTCGAGGCCGAGACGGTGCGGCTTTCGGTGCCAACGCGCTTCCTCAAGAGCTGGGTGCAATCGCATTACGCCGAAAAGGTGCTGGCTTGCTGGCAAGCCGAGCAGCCGCAGGTAGTGCGGATCGAGTTGACGGTGCGGTCCGCGGTATTGCGTCCGCTGCCGCCCAAGATCAAAACGCCGGAAACCGCGGTTTCTCAGCGCGATACGCGGGAATTCAAGTTCAACGGCGACACGCGCGGCACGGCCACCCCGATTTCGGCGGTGCATGAGGGGCTCGGTGGCTCGCCGCTCGATCCGCGCCTGACCTTCGATAGTTTCGTGGTTGGCCGCTCCAATACCCTCGCCCACGCCGCCGCCAAACAGGTGGCGCAGGCGCGGCGCGGCGATCCGGTGATGTTCAATCCGCTCTATATCCATTCCGGTGTCGGCCTCGGAAAGACCCATCTGCTGCAGTCGCTCGCCTGGGCCGGCAATGTCAGCCCCGAGCGCAAGGCGCTCTATCTCACCGCCGAGAAATTCATGTACGGCTTCGTCGCGGCGTTGCGCGCGCAGAATGCCTTGGCGTTCAAGGAGGCCTTGCGCGCGATCGACGTGCTGCTGATCGACGATCTGCAATTCCTGCAAGGCAAGTCGACGCAGGCGGAGTTCTGCCACACGCTCAATGCGCTGATCGACTCCGGCCGGCAGGTGGTGATCGCCTCCGATCGACCGCCGTCCGATCTGGAAACGCTCGACGAGCGCGTGCGATCGCGGCTGGCCGGCGGGCTGGTAGTGGAAATGGGCTCGCTGGGCGAGGAACTACGGCTGGAAATCCTCAAATCACGGGTGGCGGCGGCAAAGCTCCATCATCCGGGCTTCGACGTTCCGGCGCCGGTGCTGACCTTCGTCGCCAAGACCGTCACCCATAACGGCCGCGATCTGGAAGGCGCACTCAATCGGCTGCTGGCGCACAGCAAGCTGACCAGCCAGCCGATCACGCTCGAAATGGCCGAGCGTGAGGTGCGCGATCTGGTGCGCCCGCAGGAGCCCAAGCGCATCAAGATCGAGGAGATCCAGCGGATCGTGGCCCGGCAATACAATGTCAGCCGCTCCGACCTGCTGTCATCCCGGCGCACCGCCAATGTCGTGCGGCCGCGGCAAGTCGCCATGTACCTTGCCAAGACGCTGACCCTGCGTTCGCTTCCCGAAATCGGGCGGCGGTTCGGCGGCCGCGATCACACCACGGTGCTGCACGCGGTACGCAAGATCGAGAACCTGGTGAACAACGACACCGCGCTCGCCGAGGAGATCGAACTGTTGAAGCGCCAGTTGCAGGAGTGACCGGACCGGCCCCGCCCTCACGTGCTGATTCGCTTGGAAAACCCGCGGTTTCCGTGTTGCTTGCCCTTGCGGAATCTCGCGCTACGCGCCACTTTCATTGACCCGCGAGGCATTTGAAGAGTTCTCCCGTCAGGGTCCGGCATGAAGGTCACGGTCGAACGCGCAGAGCTGCTCAAATCCCTCGGCCACGTCCATCGCGTGGTCGAGCGGCGCAACACGATTCCGATCCTGGCCAACGTGCTGATCCGGGCCGAGCGCTCCAAGCTCGCCTTCAAGGCCACCGACCTCGACCTGGAAGTCACCGAAACGATTGCAGCCGAAGTAGCGCCGGGGGGCTCGACCACGGTGCCCGCCCATATGTTCTACGAGATCGTGCGCAAGCTCCCGGAAGGCGCGCAGATCCTGCTGGAGGCGTCGGGCGATCGCGCCGTGCTGACCATCCGCGCCGGGCGTTCGCGCTTTACCTTGCAGACCCTGCCGGAGAGCGATTTTCCCGATCTTGCCGCCGGCGACATGACCCACAGTTTCAAGGTCGCGGCGGCGGATCTGAAGCGGCTGATCGACAAGACCCAGTTCGCGATCTCCACCGAGGAGACCCGCTACTATCTCAACGGCATCTATCTGCACACCGCCGGCACCGCCAAGGCGCCGACCTTGCGCGCGGTGGCAACCGACGGCCATCGCTTGGCCCAGGTCGAGCTGACATTGCCGGAGGGCGCGGCCGGCATGCCGGGCATCATCGTGCCGCGCAAGGCGGTGGGCGAAGTGCAGCGCCTGATCGAGGACAGCGAAGCCGAAGTCGCCATCGAACTCTCGCAGGGCAAGATTCGCTTCACCCTCGGCGACATCGTGCTGACCAGCAAGCTGATTGACGGCACCTTCCCCGACTATGCGCGCGTCATTCCAACCGGCAACGACAAGGAACTCGTGGTCGACAAGAAGGAATTCGAGCAGGCGGTGGACCGCGTTTCCACGGTGTCGAGCGAGCGCGGCCGCGCGGTCAGGCTATCGCTCTCCAGCGGCCGGCTGATGCTTTCGGTGATCAACCCGGATTCCGGCAGCGCCACCGAGGAGATCGAAGTCGAATACGCCTCCGATCCGCTCGATATCGGCTTCAACTCGCGTTATCTGCTCGACATCGCAGCGCAGATCGAGGGCCAATCCGCAGTGCTGAAGCTTGCCGATCCGGGCTCGCCGACCCTGATCCAGGATCGCGATGCCAAGGGCGCGCTCTATGTGCTGATGCCGATGCGGGTTTAGTTTCGCTGTTTCGACCGCTGCTTCAACGAGGTCGCCTGTTCCGGTGGCAGCCATACATTGCCCTGCCCCGGATCGTAGTCGGGAACCGGCTGCGAAAAGCCGGTGACGGCGTCGGCCCAGAACTCGACCTTCTCGACATCCAGGCGCACGCGCTCGATCGCTTCGATAAGGTGGCGGGAAACCGCCTCTCTCGCATCGTCGTCGTCGTGGGCCATGGCCCTGTCCCTTCTTTTCTTGCGGGACCGCTGCTCACGGAACCGCTCGGCGCTCGCACTCCCTCCTGCGATCAGTTAAGCACCGGCGCCCTCTCTTTGTTCCGGCATAACTGGGAACCGCGAATCGCGGAATATCCAATAACTACATCGCTCTAGGCGATATTGAGGCTCCCAACTCCAGTCGAAAAAAGCGCCCATGACCGCTGCCCGCATCCGCCGCCTGACCCTGACGAATTTCCGCAGCTACCACGCCGCGCAAATTGACCTGCGCGACGGGCTGGTGGTGCTGGTCGGCGCCAATGGCGCCGGCAAGACCAATCTGCTGGAAGCGATCTCGTTTTTCGCGCCGGGACGCGGTCTGCGGCGCGCCACGCTCGACGAAGTGGCATTTGCGGAAGGCGACGGCGCCTGGGCGGTGTCGGCCGAGGTCGAAGGCGCGCTCGGGCTTGCCACGCTGGGCACCGGCATCGCGGCGCCGGCCGCGGACAACGTCGCGCTGTCGCGGATCTGCCGCATCGACCGCGAGCCGGTTTCCTCGGTGGCGGCGTTCTCCGACCACCTGCGGCTTGTGTGGCTGGTGCCGGCGATGGACGCGCTGTTCAACGGGCCGGCGTCGGAGCGGCGGCGGTTTCTCGACCGGCTGGTGCTGGCGGTGGATGCGCAACATTCCAGCCGCGTATCCGCCCTCGAACGCTCGCTGCGCTCCCGCAACCGCCTGCTGGAGGATGCCAGGGCCGACCCCCACTGGCTCGACGCTGTCGAGCACGAAACCGCGGAACTGGCGGTGGCGGTCGCGGCCCTGCGGGCGGAAACGGTCGGGCGGTTGCAATCGGCGCTCGCCGCCCGCAGCGACCCGGCGGCGCCCTTCCCCGCTGCCCGGATCTCGCTCGACGGCTGGATGGAGCAGCTGGTGCCAAGCCGCCCGGCGGTCGAAATCGAGGATCGCTATCGCACCGTGCTGAAGGAGAACCGGGCGCGCGACGCAGCCGCCGGGCGCACCCTCGACGGGCCGCATCTCACCGATCTCGCGGTCATCCATGCCGGCAAGGGCATAGCCGCCGCCGAGGCCTCGACCGGCGAGCAGAAGGCGCTGCTGATCGGCCTCGTGCTGGCGCATGCCGGCCTGCTCACAGAGATGTCGGGCTTCCAGCCGGTGCTGCTGCTCGACGAGGTGGTGGCGCATCTCGATCCACTGCGCCGCAGCGCGCTGTACGCCGAATTGGAAAAGCTCGGCGCGCAGGCCTGGCTGACCGGCGCAGATCCCGCAGCCTTTGCCGAGATCGAAAACCGGGCGGCGCACTATCAGGTGGCGGGAGGGCGCATCGAAGCGCGCTCGTGAGGGGGCTTGGCGGCGGTAAGATTCCAGCCTTTTTCACGGCCGTTTTCGGCCTCGGTTTTTGGCACCGGAAGACCTTTAAATTCCGTGACGAATCAATATATTAAGCGTGGTCGTTTTGGCCTGTACGCCACCCCCAATTCGTGTCACATCACGTGTGCGAATCGTCGCTGTTTCCCACGCGATTCCAAGGTCTCTGAACATGGCTGAAGCCGCCCGCCAGGAGGCTCCCATTCCGCCGGAATACGGCGCGGAGTCGATCAAGGTTCTCAAAGGCCTCGACGCCGTGCGCAAGCGGCCGGGCATGTATATCGGCGACACCGATGACGGCTCCGGCCTGCACCACATGGTCTATGAGGTCGTCGACAACGCCATCGACGAGGCGCTCGCCGGCTACGCCAAGCAGGTGCTGGTGGTGCTCAACCCCGACGGCTCCTGCACGGTGCGCGACGACGGCCGCGGCATCCCGACCGACATCCACAAGGGTGAAGGCGTGTCGGCCGCAGAGGTCATCATGACCCACCTGCATGCCGGCGGAAAATTCGACCAGAATTCCTACAAAGTATCGGGCGGGTTGCACGGCGTCGGCGTGTCGGTGGTCAACGCGCTGTCGAGCTGGCTCAAGCTCACCATCTGGCGCGACGGCAAAGAGCATTTCATAGAATTCCGCCACGGCGAGCCGGTCGCCCCGCTCGCGGTGGTGGGCGCCGCCCATGACAAGCGCGGCACCGAAGTGACGTTCCTGCCGAGCGACAAGACCTTCACGATGCTGGATTTCGATTTCGCCACGCTGGAACACCGGCTGCGCGAACTCGCCTTTCTCAACTCGGGCGTCACCATCGCGCTCTCCGACATGCGTCACGCCGTCGAAAAGCGCGAGGAGATGCGCTACGAGGGCGGCGTCGAGGCTTTCGTCAAATATCTCGACCGCAACAAGTCGCCGCTCGTTCCGAGCCCGGTCATGGTCAAGGCCGAACGCGACGGCATCATCGTCGAAGCGGCCTTGTGGTGGAACGACGGCTATCACGAAGCGGTGCTCTGCTTCACCAACAACATCCCGCAGCGCGACGGCGGCACCCATCTCGCCGGATTCCGCGGCGCACTCACCCGCCAGGTCACCGGCTATGCCGAGGCGGGCGGCGCCACCAAGAAGGAAAAGGTCACGCTGACCGGCGACGATTGCCGCGAAGGCCTGACCGCCGTGCTTTCCGTCAAAGTGCCGGACCCGAAATTCTCCTCGCAGACCAAGGATAAGCTGGTTTCTTCCGAAGTGCGTCCGGTGGTCGAGGGCGTCGTCAACGATCAGCTCAAGGCCTGGTTTGAGGAACACCCGGCGGAAGCCAAGATCATCGTCGGCAAGGTGCTGCAGGCCGCCGCCGCGCGTGAAGCGGCGCGCAAGGCGCGCGAGCTGACCCGCAAATCCGCGCTCGGCGTGACCTCGCTGCCCGGCAAGCTGGCCGACTGTCAGGAACGTGATCCCGCCAAGTCAGAACTGTTCATCGTCGAGGGCGACAGCGCCGGCGGCTCCGCCAAGCAGGGCCGCAACCGCGAGTTCCAGGCGGTGTTGCCGTTGCGCGGCAAGATCCTCAATGTGGAGCGCGCGCGCTTCGACAAGATGCTGTCGAGCCAGGAGATCGGCACGCTGATCACCGCGCTCGGCACCGGCATCGGGCGCGAGGAGTTCAGCGCCGACAAGCTGCGCTACCACAAGATCATCATCATGACGGACGCCGACGTCGACGGCTCGCACATCCGCACCTTGCTGCTCACCTTCTTCTACCGGCAGATGCGCGAGATCATCGACCGCGGCCATCTCTTCATCGCGCAGCCGCCGCTCTACAAGGTGACGCGTGCCAAGTCCGAGCAATATCTCAAGGACGAGCGTGCGCTCGAGGACTATCTGATCACCACCGGCCTGGAAGACGCGGTGCTGAAGCTGTCCACCGGCGAGACCCGCGCCGGCGCCGACCTGCGCAAGCTGGTCGAGGAAGCCCGCACGATCCGCAATGTGCTGGCCGGCCTGCACAGCCGATACAGCCGGCAGGTGGTCGAGCAGGCGGCGATCGCCGGCGTGCTCAATTCCAAGATTTTCGGCGATCCGCGCACCGCCGAGGCGGCCGCCAACTACATTGCCAAGCGCCTCGATGTGCTGTCGGAGGAAACCGAGCGCGGCTGGCAAGGCCGGTTTGCCGACGGCTTCCGCTTCGAGCGCACCGTGCGGGGCGTCAAGGAAGTCGCGATCATCGACCAGGCGCTGCTCGCCTCGGCCGATGCGCGCAAGCTCGACGAATATGCCAGCTCGCTGCAGGAGGTTTATCCGCGGCCGGGGGCGCTGCGCCGCAAGGACGAGGAGACGGCGATTCACGGGCCGATCGGCCTGTTCGAAGCGGCGACCAATGCCGGCCGCAAGGGCATTGCTTTGCAGCGCTACAAAGGCCTGGGCGAGATGAACCCCGGCCAGCTGTGGGAGACGACACTCGACACCAACGCGCGCTCGCTGCTGCAGGTGAAGGTGAAGGAAGGCGAGGAGGCCGATAACATCTTCGCCGAACTGATGGGCGATCTGGTCGAGCCGCGCCGCAACTTCATCCAGAACAACGCGCTGAATGCGAGCGTGGACGTCTAAGCGTCCGCTTACTCTGCATTCACGCCGGCATGCAGCATTTCATCGACCTGCCGTGTCAGGGCGGCGTGGGACTGGGCGCCGTTGATCAGCACCTTCCGCTCATCCGCTCCATGAAACAGCATGGCGGGCACGCCGGTGACGCCGATGCGCTGGGCGCGGCGCTGATCGTCGATAACCTGCGGGGTGTAACGACCGCTGCGTAGCGCCTCGCGCAATGTGTCGGCGTCCAGCCCGGCTGCCATCGCCACCTCAGCCAACACTTCCGCATCCGCGAGATCGCGTCCGTGCTCGAAAAAGGCGCGGAATAGCGCTTCGTGTACGGCGTCGAATGCGCCGCGGTCGCGCGCGAATGCCGCCGCCTCGAATGCCCGCCGGCTGCGCGGCTGCAACGGCGGAAGCTTCAAATTCATGCCGCGATCACGCGCCATCGGATAAACAGAAGCGTTCCACACCCGGCGCAGGTAGTCGCCGTCGGGATCCAGCGTCGGTACCGGCTCCGGCCGCAACTCGAATGCGCGCCAAGTGACCGCGACCCGGCACTCGCGCGCCAAACGCTGCAGCACAGGCAGTTCGAGATAACAGTACGGGCAGACGTAATCGCTCCACACCTCGATCTGCAGAGGCTCAGACATCCGCTTACCCGTCAACGCGACAGCGGCGCATTCTCCCCCTGCGGCGTGTCGGCGATTTCCCTCGTCGGATCATTGCCCCTTTCGAGCGTGGCGAGCCGTTCATCGATCGCCGCCAAGGCGCCCGAGACGTGCTTGATCAGATCTTTTTCGTTTTGCGAAAGATTGGCGCTTCCACTGACGCGCTTCAGCCCTGCGAGGGCGTCCTTCAATGCCTTGCTCATGATATTTCTCCCTTAAGACGACCGCAGCAAAAACCCAGCCGGTCACGGGGCTGGGGACATGCGCGATCAACCTTCACCCGGGCGGAGGCCCGGTACTTGCAATCACTCTCCCCTCTTCAACGGTTATCCGCTTTCGAAAGTTCCATTCGCAGCTCTATCGATTAAAAACAGGGGCTTAGACCATATCGGGCAATTCACGCAGCAATCGCCCGAATCCCTCGCGCGGCTGGTGCACCTGCAGCCGCTTCTGGATTTCCCATGCCTGCGCGATATTGGCGTGCACCACCGGCACCTGCAGGTCCTGCTCGAGGATTTCAACAATGCCTTCCGTGCGCCAGGCGCCGCCCTGGATATAGATACCGTCGGCGCCCTTGTTGTCGCGGAATAGCTTCTTGATATGGGCGTAGCAGGTTTCCGGCGAGATCTGCCCGGCCTGCTCGAACGGCACGTCGATCGGCTGCATCGACACCACCTTGAAGCCGGCCTCGCTCATATAGTCGATCACGATCTTGTTCTGCAGCGCAGAATAGCTCGCGCCGATGAACCGCTTGATCTTGAGCGCGCGCAAGGCGGCGACGTGGTTCTGTCCGGCAGTGAAGATCGGCGTCTTGTATTTCTTCTCCCAGGCGCGGATCAGCTTGGCCTCGCCCTTGTAGCCTTGCAGCATGAACGGCGGCGTGCCGCTGGGATGGATCATGTCCATGCCCTGCTCGGCCAGCTCGGCGACGTATTTTTCGTAGAACGGAATAGCTTTACGGAATTCCGCGTGGCTGCCCTGCCTGACGTTGAGCAGCAGCGGCACGATGCCGATGCCTTCCGGCAAGAGTCGGATCAGCGTCTCCAGGGAGCCGGGCCGCCGCGTCGGCTTGATCAGTCCGACCACGCCGCGCCACAAGGTAAAGGCCATGCCGCTCCCCTTCCCGTTGAGAATTCTAGCGCGGCCGCAAGGCGTCGCGGGCGCGCTGCGCCAGGTCGTCCGGCGTATTCATGATGCGGGTGACCAGCGCTTCTACGTCCTCGCCGCTCACCGGGCTCACCTCCATGCCGAGCTTCTGCGCCTCGGCGAGGAATGCCGGATCGGTCATGGTCGCATCGAAGGCACGGCGCAAGATGGCCAGCCGCGCCGGCGGCAGGCCGGGGGGCGCCAGATAGGGCCGCGCCATGCCGTATTTTGCGAATACCACTTCCATCACCTGGCGGTCCTGTGGCGTCTTGGCGAGATCGATCGCCATCGGCACGTGCTTGAGATCGGGATGCGGCTTCATGCCCATCTGCACCAGGATGTTGATCTTGCGCTCTTGCAGCCATTGCGGCTTGGACGACGTGAGCGTGGTCCAGTCCTTGCCCGCCTCCCCGTGAATCTCGCCCTTCTCGACTGCAAGGCTCACCGTCGCCGAACCGCTATAGCCATGCACGACCTTGAACTTGGTGCCGAGCAGGTTGTTGCTCAGCACCGCCAGGATGGAGCTGTCGGCGCTCGTCGTGGTGGCGCCGAGGACCGCCTCTTTGACAGTCGCCTCCTGCAGCGTTTTCACCGGCGCGTCATGCCAGGTGACCGTCACGAATACCGTCTGGGTGATGCTCCCGATCCAGCCGAACTTGGTGGAGTCGAACAGCGCGTTCTGTCCGTCCGCCGAAAGATTCTGAAACAGCTTCTCGAACGGCAGGCCGTTCTGCACGGTGGCGATTTCGGTGCCGTCCTTGGGCGCGCGGTTATAGAGGTGGTTGGTGAGCGCGAGCCCGCCGGCGCCGGGCATGTTCTTGACGACGATGCCCGGATTGCCGGGAAGGTGGCGACCGATATGACGCGCCAGCACACGCGCATAGCCGTCGTAGCCACCGCCGGGGGCCGAGCCGATGAACAGCGATACTATCTTTCCCGCATAAAAGTCCGCGGGCTCAGCCAGGGCGCCGCCGGAAAGCAGCGGCACAAGGGCGGTGGCGAGAACGGTGGCGGGTAGCCTGCGTGATGTCATGGGTTCCCCCTCCCGGCATCAGCGTCCGTTGGCCCAGCTCGCAGCCTTGCGGCGCGCCGCGTCGGTCTTCTGCCAATAGCTTTGCCAGTCGCCGGTTGGACCGATGCCGTCGATCGCAGCCGGCCCGGTGATGCCCGCGGCCGCCGCGGCATCGAGCACCATCAGCGGCCTGCCGCCATTGCCGGCCTGCTCGATGGCGTTGCGCAGGATGCGGCGATAGGCGCTGATCGCCTTGTCGGACTGGCCAAGATGCTCGCGCGTCCTGTCCTGGATGGCACCCATGGATTCGCAGGCCCATTGGTCGTGCACGTTGATATCCGTGCCCATGCCGGTGAAGGTCTCATGCGCCTGCTCTTGCGGATCGAAGCCGTAATCGTTGCTCTTGTTCTTGCGCGGCACGTAATCCGGCAGCTCGTACAATTCGAGCCGCTGGCGCCGCATCTCGTCCTTGTCCACGGGCGCGCCGAAGCTGGTGAAGATCGCGTACCAATAGTGACGGGTGTCGTCGACCGGCACGTGCCACTGGGTAATCGTGATCTCGCTGCTCATGGGAATGACGAAGGAATTCGGAAACACCAGATTGGTCACCCGCACATGGGTGTCAGCGTCGCTGATCGGTCGCAAAGTCACGATGCGCATGCCGTAATCGGTCGGCTCGACCTCGATGCGCGGCCGCGAATAGTCGCGCATCACCTTCGTCATCGGCATTTGCGAATCGATCGAGTGGTCGCGAAACAGCTTGCCGTAGCCCTGGCCCGGCTCCTCGTCATGGAAGAAGCGGTGCAGGAACGAGGTGTGCGCCGGATCGACGCCGACCTCGAGCGATTGCAGCCAGTTGCAGTCGATCAGGCCCTTGAACGCGAAGGTGTGGCTGTCGGGCGCGACAAAGCAATCGAGATGCGGCAATTCCGGCGGCTCGCCCGGTCCGAGATAAGCGAACAGGATCCCGCTCCGCTCCGCCACCGGATAGGCCTTCTGCCGGATATGGTCGCACATGCGGCTGCCGTCCGGCTCCGCCGGCGTCTCCAGGCATTTTCCGGTGACGTCGAACAGCCAGCCATGGAAGGCACAGCGCAAGCCGCCGTCCTCCAGGCGCCCGAAGGCCAGATCGGTGCCGCGATGGGGACAGGCGCGCTCGATCAGGCCGTAGCGGCCCTGGTCGTCCTTGAAGATCACCAGGCTTTCCCCGAACAGGCGTACCGGCTTGACCGGCCGGTTGCCGGAAAGCTCGTCCACCAGTGCGGCGGGCTGCCAGTAACAGCGCAGCAGATTACCGGCCGGCGTGCCGGGCCCGATCCGGGTGATCAGGTCGTTCTGCTCCGCACTCAACATCGGACGTTTCCTTTTTCTTCGTTCTAACGGGCCGCGTCCCCGGCGACGGCCAAGGCAAAGCTGACTGAATTCGCCCTTCCCGACAAGCCGCCACGGCGCCTGCCCCGGGCGGAACTCTTCATGCCGCGAGCGCGTTATTTTCATTCCACAACAGGGAGTTGGGCATGCAAAAGGAACAAGGACGAACGGTCGAGACACCGGTCGAGGCGCGCGGGGGATTTCTGGACCGTCCGGTATTGGTGGTACTGGTCGCCAGCGTTGCGCTGGTGCTGATAGGTTTTGGGCTGGTTTATCTGGGTTTCTTCAGCAGCCCGAGCGCGCCGCCGCGCTGATCACCGCCCCGGCAGCACCATCACCGTGGGTGTGGCGGGCAGCGTCGTTTTCGATACGACCATCGAGGGGATGTCGCGGATTTCCACGCTCGCCCAATCCTGCTTCACGCGATCGAGAAACCGGCTCAGCGTGAAGCTGCTGAAATAGTGCATGGGAATCATCAGCGGCGCCTTCAGCGACTTCAGTACTTCCACCATGCCGTCGAGATCGAGCGTCATGGTGCCGTCGACCGGCACCATGACGATGTCGACGCGGCCGATCTCGTTGAGCTGCTCCTGGGTCAGCGTGTGATGCAGATGCCCGAGATGGGCAATGCACATGTTGGCGATCTCGAAGACGAAGATCGAATTGCCGTGACGCTCGGTGCCGCCACCCCAATCACGGATGTTGGTCGGCACATTGCGCACCCGCACGTCTTGCAGGGTCACATCGTGCCGCGCGGGCGAGCCGTCCGGCCGCCAGCCGCGCAACACGTGCCTGATCGCGGTTTCGGGACGGTCGGTGTAGTGCGTGGAATGCGCGCGGTTCATCGTCACGATGTTGGGCGGAATCGGCGATTTGACATAGTCGTTGTAATCGGTCGCGATACGAACGAGCCGCGGGCTCTCGATCAGGAAGGTCGAGTGGCCGATATAGGTGATGCGGACCTGGTCGGCATTGAGCGCCACCCGCAGGCTCGCCGGAGTGGCGCGCGGCCGCTGCGAGACCAGGCCGGGACAATTCTCCATCATCTCCGGCTTCATCGTGTCCGGCTTCATCATTTCCGGCTTGGGCGCGGGCGCGGGCTGCGCCAGCGCAGCACTCAGGCAGCCTGCGACCGCAATCGTCGTCCATGCTGCAAGCCGGGGAAACGTGGCCATTGGCGGCAGTCCACCCATGAGCGCGCAAGGCGCATCGTCGCGCCGTAGCCGATGATGGAATGTTGCCATGGATTCCGGCGCCGGGCCATGCCCGGCGCCTACACAAAAATGTTCGGGCGGCGCGTGGCCGCCGGCAGCGGTCAGCGGGTCGAGGTGATCAGACCCTTGGGCGTCATCACCACCCAGCGGCCATCCTGCCGCTTGATCGATTCGATACGCCCGACGCCCGGGACGGTTTCGCCGACTTCGACCTCGATGACGCCGAGGCGGCGTCCCTGCAGAACGGCGACACCGCGATAGACGTCGCGAACCACCCAGCCCTCGACAATCGCCGGGCGGGCCGGCGGGGTGGACGCGGCATTGGCCGGCTGCGCCGCCACCGAGCCGGTGACATCGGCGGAGGCATTGGCGGGTTGCGCGCGGCGCTCGATGCGATCCAGAGCTTCGACTGCCTTAGCGAGGGTAGCGGCCGGCGCCGCCTGGGCGCGCTCGACCCGGTCGAACCGCTCGCCCACTTTGGTGAAGTGCGTGTTGGTGCTGCGCGTGCCGGCTTCCATGGCGGTGCGGAGCGCGCCCAACTCGGTCTTGATCTGCGCGATGCCGTCACGCAGCGCGCGCGCCTCGTCGGTGGCCAAGCTTGCCTGCGGCGGAGCCGTTGCCGGAGCCGGACCAGCGAAGCCCCCGACCAAGGCGCCCAGCGCGGCGGCAAGCGCCACCGATGCGGCCAGCAGGGCGAATTTGTTACTGCGCACAGCCGCAGGGGCAGGCTCGGCCGCATCTGATGCCTGTGCTGGCTGCGGCGGAGCGTCGTCGCTCGTCGCGCGCTTTGCGTTCTTTCGCTTGAGGCGCTCAAGAGCAGGAATCGAGGCCGCCGGAGGCACCTCGATGCGCGTGTCCACCGACGGCTGTATTGTGGGTGCCTCGATGCTCGGCAGATCAAGCTTCGGCCGATTCGCATTCACCTCGGTCTTCGCCGGCGTCTCGACCGGCGTCTCGGCCGGCGCCGCCGCCTGGTCCGGCTTGTTCTGCTCGCTCATGAAAGGTCCCCTATTCGTTAGTTGACGAATTGGAAACACTTTCGGTTACCAAGAGGTTACTTTCGGCGGGCGCGCCGCCACATGGCGCATATTTAATGTTGGGGTTGGTTGCAGTTCCGCCTGCTTTGCGCGGACCCCTGTCGCGAGGGCTCAGACTCCGAGATAGCGGTGCTGGACCTCGGGCTGGGCAGCGAGCGCTTCCGAGGTGCCGCTCCACACCACCCGGCCGCGCTCGATCAGGTAGTGGCGGTCGGCAATCCGCACCAAGGCCGCGACGTTCTTGTCGATCACCAGAATCGACTGGCCGGCGGCCTTGAGCCGGCTCAGGCATTGCCAGATTTCGGCGCGGATCAGCGGCGCCAGACCCTCGGTCGCCTCGTCGAGAATGAGCAGACGCGGATTGGTCATTAGCGCACGGCCGATCGCCAGCATCTGCTGCTCACCGCCGGAAAGCTGATTGCCCATGCTGCCGAGCCGCTCCGCCAGCCGGGGAAACAGTGCGCAAACCTTGTCGAGTGTCCACGGATCGGCGGCCTCGCCGCGGTTGGCCGCGGTCGCCACCAGATTTTCGCGCGCGGTCAGATTGTGGAAAATCTGCCGGCCCTCCGGCACCAGACCAAGCCCGCGCTGGGCGATGAGATAGGACGGCTGGCCGCGAATTTCCTCTCCGCCGAAACGGATGGAGCCGGCCATCGCCGGCGTGAGCCCCATGATCGAGCGCACGGTCGTGGTCTTGCCCATGCCGTTGCGGCCCATCAGCGTCACCATCTCGCCCGCGCCGATGGCGAGCGAAACGCCGTACAGCACCTGGCTGCGGCCGTAGCAGGTCTCGACACCGGCGAGTTCGAGCAGGTTGTCAACCATGGCTCGACACCGCTTCCTGCTCGCCGAGATAGGCTCGCCGCACCTCGGCATTGACGCGGATCGCGGCCGGCTCGCCCGATGCGATGACGCGGCCGTAAACCAGCACGGTGATCTTGTCGGCGAGCGCGAACACGGCCTCCATGTCGTGCTCGATCAGCAGCAGGGTCACCTCACGTTTCAGCTCATGCAACAGCTTGACCATGCGCGCGGATTCTTCCGGTCCCATTCCGGCCATCGGCTCGTCGAGCAGCAGCATGCGCGGCTTGGTGGCGAGCGCCATTGCGATTTCGAGCTGCCGGTGCTCGCCATGGCTGAGATTGGCCACAAGGACGTCGGCGCGCTGGGTCAAGCCGACACGCTGCAGAGCAGCGCGGGCCGGCTCGCGCAATGCGGGATCGTAGCGAGCATCCCGCCAGAAATGAAACGAGTGGCCGGCATGCGCCTGCACGGCGAGTGCGACATTGTCGAGTACGGTGAAGTCGAGAAACAGCGACGTGATCTGGAACGAGCGGGCGAGTCCAAGCTGGCTGCGGGTATGGACCGGCAGCGTGGTGATGTCGCGCCCCTCGAATCGGATACGGCCGGCATCGGGCGCGATCTCGCCGGTGAGCTGGCCGATCAACGTGGTCTTGCCGGCGCCGTTCGGCCCGATGATGGCATGCAGCTCGCCCGCGGGGACGCTGAGCACAATCTCGTCGGAGGCGATGACGCCGCCGAACCGCTTGGTCAGACCGTCGATCTGCAGCAAAGCGTCAGCCACGGCGCACGCTCGCGAAAAGATTGCCGAAGCCCTCGCGCAGATTAGCGAAGCCCTCGCGCACGCCCCGCACAAAGCCGCTCCAATTGGTCAGGATGCCGTCGATGCCGCCGCGCGCGAACAGCACGACCAGCAGCAGCATGGGGCCGAGCACCATCTGCCAATATTCGCCCACCCGAGCGCCGGCGCTGCCCGCCAGCAGGCGTCCGATCACGTTCATGATCGGCGGCAGCGCTTCCTCCAGCACCAATAGCGCGATCGATCCGATCACCGGACCGAACAGCGAGCCCATGCCGCCAAGCACCACCATGACGATGAGATCGCCGGACTTGGTCCAATGCATCATCGCCGGGCTGACGAACTCGGTGTGATTGGCCAGCAGGACGCCGGACAGTCCGCAAATGGTCCCGGCAATGACGAAGCAGGCCAGGCGATAGCGATAGGTCGGAAAACCGATCGCGCGCATGCGGCGGTCGTTGGAGCGCGCGCCCTGGATGACCAGGCCAAAGCGTGAGTTCACCAGCCGCCAGGTGAGGTAGACCGTGCCCAACAGCAAGGCAAAGCACAGATAATAGAAAAAGGTGCGGTTGGAGAGATTGACCAGCCCGGCAAACTGGCTCCGGTTGTAAATGGTCAACCCGTCGTCGGCGCCGTAGCGACTGAGGCTGACGCCGACGTAATAGATCATCTGCGCAAAGGCGAGCGTGATCATGATGAAGTAAACGCCGCGCGTGCGCAGGCAGAGAGCGCCGATGACCAACGCGAACAGTGCCGACACCAGCAGTGCGAGCGGCCATTGCATGAAGCCGGAAGTGAAGCCTTCGTAGGCCAGGATGCCGACCACATAACCGCCGACTCCGAGATAGGCGGCATGGCCGAAGCTCACCATGCCGCCGTAGCCCATGATCAGGTTGAGGCTGACCGCCGCCATCGCCAGGATGATGATGCGGGTGAACAGGGTGACCAGGAAGAAGTTGCCGGTCAAATTGGCGTAGACCGGGATCAAAACCAGTATCGCCAACAGCGCGGCCACGACGAAATTGCGGGGTGTGAGCAGCGCAGTCATTTGCCGGACACTGGAAACAGGCCCTCCGGCCGCACCACCAGAACGACCGCCATCACCAGATAGATCAGCATCGACGACAGCGCCGGCCCGGCGGTCGAGGCCGCCGCCCCACTGAGCCCAAGACGCAGCAGATCGATCAGGAAGGCGCGGCCGACCGTATCGATCAGGCCGACAAGGATGGCGGCGACAAAGGCGCCGCGGATCGAGCCGATGCCGCCGATGATGATCACCACGAAGGCGAGAATCAAAATGTTCTCGCCCATCCCGATCTGCACGGTGAGGATCGGGGCCTGCATCAGCCCGGCCAGACCGGCGAGCGCGGCGCCGAGCCCGAACACCAGGGTGTAGAGCAGCTTGATATTGATGCCGAGCGCGCCGACCATTTCGCGATTGGAAGCGCCGGCGCGGATCAGCATGCCGACCCGGGTGCGCATCACCACGAGGTAGAGCAGCAGCGCGACCACGAGCGCGACCACGATGATGGAGAGCCGGTAGGTCGGATAGTGCACGCCGGGCAGGATCGGGAACGAGGTGTTCAGCCACGCCGGCAGCGACAGGTTCAGGCCGGCCGGTCCCCAGACCGCGCGCACCAGCTCATTGAAAAACAGGATCAGCCCGAAGGTGCCGAGCACATGGTCGAGATGGTCGCGGCCGTATAACCGCCGCAAGGCGATCACCTCCACCATCATGCCGACCACCAGCGTGGCCATGAGCGCGAGCAGCCCGCCGAGCACGAAGCTTCCGGTCAACGCCGCGAAAGTGGCCGCGAAATAGGCGCCGATCATGTAGAGCGAACCGTGCGCCAGGTTCACCAGGTCCATAATGCCGAAGACCAGCGTCAGGCCGGCGGCAAGCATGAACAACAGCAGTCCGAATTGCAGACCGTTCAGGCACTGTTCGACGAACAGCAGCATGGCACCCCGAATCCAACACGCCTCGGCGTGCGCCCCGTATAGCAATCAAAAACAGGACGGCGAAGCGCCCGAGCGCCCGCCCGTCCTGCATCCTCAGCCGCTTACCACTTCATCGGGCATTTGTCGTGGAAGCGGTCCTGGCTGTCCTTGACGATGGTCGCCACCGTCTTGAGCGTCAGGTTGCCCTCCGAATCCTTCACCACGTCCTGCAGGTAGAAGTTCTGGATCGGGAAGTGGTTGTTGCCGTAGCGGTATGGTCCACGCACCGACGCATAGTTGGCCTTGCGCATCTCGGCGCGCATGCCGTCCTTGTTGGCCAGGTCGCCCTTCACCGCCACCACCGCGCTGTTGATGAGATTGACGGTATCGTAGCTCTGGGCGCCGTAGAACGAAGGATAGGCTTTGTGCTTGGCGCGGAAGTCTGCGACGAACTTTTTGTTGGCCTCGTTCGGCAGATCGTTGACCCAGAACTGGGCACCCGGGACGCCGAGCGCGAGATCCTTCTGCAACGGCAGCGACAGCGCGTCGATGGTGAACGCCGTGTAGAGCGGGATCTGGCCCTTAAGCCCGGCCTGCGTGTATTGAGTCAGGAACTGCACGCCGGCAGCGCCCGGATAGAATACGAACACGGCGTCCGGCTTGGCGGCGCGCACTTTCGACAGCTCAGCCGAGAAGTCGAGCTGATCCGGCCATTTGGTCAGCTCTTCGGCGACGATCTTGCCTTTGAAGGTCGATGCCACGCCGGCCAGCATGTCTTTGCCGGCGGCGTAGTTGGGGCCGATCAGGAACACCGACTTCACGCCCTTCTGGTTCATGTATTCGCCCACCGCCTGCGGCGTCTGATCGTTCTGCCAGGAGGTCGAGAAGAAGAATGGCGAGCACAATTCACCGGCGATCTGCGAAGGGCCGGCATTGGAGCTGATCAGGAAGGTCTGTGCATCGATTACCGGCTTGAGCGAGGCGAGTAGCACGTTCGACCAGATGTAGCCGGCCACAAAATCCACGCGGTCGGATTGGATCAGCTTCTCGGTCTTCTGCCGGCCCACATCGGGCTTCTGCTGGTCGTCCTCGTAGATCACCTCGACCGGCAGGCCGCCCATCTTGCGGCCGATATGGTCGAGCGCCAGCTCGAATGAATTGCGCATGTCGTTGCCGATCACCGCGGTCGGTCCGCTGAACGTGCTGACGAAACCGATTTTGACAGATTTGCTCTGCGCCAGAGCCGGCGCCGTGAGCAGGGCCAAAGTGGCCGCGGACGCTAAAAGTACTCGCTTCATTTGCTTCCTCCCAAGACGTCGGTGACTTCAGTATCGCTGTTAATCGGTGTAACGGATGAAACGATCTTAGTGGATCGGTCCGAACGCCAAAAGCCCTTTCCCGCGGCGCTCGGCGCAAAGTCCCGGGGCCCATTGGCGCACCCATCGGTGCCGAGGCATACCCGTCCGCGACGCGACCCGCCGGATATTGTAATATCGTGGATTATCCGGTAGGCCGGGCCTAAACTGGCCTATTCCCTCGGATGCTACGCAATCGAGAGCCCCTCTCGATTTGGCGCTTGCTTGCAGGGTAGCGGCTCCGGCAACCAGAAAGAGCGTCAGATGCACGAATTGACCGACAAGACCCATTGGCACGAGCCGACCGGCAGCAACCGGGCTGGGTTCGGACAGTTCGGCAGGCCCAAGACAGCCTACGACCTGTTCATGGAATCGGAGGGCATCCCGATCTTCCGGGACATCGGCGTCAGCAAGGTACAGAACCTGCCGCTCGCGCCCTGGAAGCGGCTGGGCGGCAAAGGCACCTACATCCAGCTGCACGGCACCGAGGGCAAGTGGGGCTGCTACGTGGTCGAGGTGCCGGGCGCCGGCGCGCTCAATCCGGAAAAGCACCTGTACGAGGAAATCTATTACGTGGTCGAGGGCCGCGGCAGCACCGAGGTCTGGCTCGATGGGGACAGCAAGAAGCACGTATTCGAATGGCAGAAGGGCTCGCTGTTCTCGATCCCGGTCAACGCAATGCACCGGATCGTCAATGCCAGCTCTTCGCCGGCGCTGCTGCTCGGCGGCACCACCGCGCCGAACCTGATGAACCTGATCAACAATTCCGACGCCATCTTCAACATGCCCTACCAGTTCAAGGACCGGTTCAGCGGCGCCGAGGATTTCTCAAATATAAGGACGACATCGAGCCCGATCCGGTGCGCGGGCTCGCCATGCGGCGCACCAATTTCGTTCCCGACATCGACAATTGCGACCTGCCGCTCGACAACCGCCGCTCGCCCGGCTGGCGGCGGGTCGAGCCGTTCATGACCGGCAACACTTTCTATCTCTGGATCGGACAGCACGAGAATGGGCGCTATTCCAAGGCGCACGCCCACACGTCGGCTGCCGTGCTCGTCTGCATCAAGGGCAAGGGCTACACCTATACCTGGCCGGAACGTTACGGCGTCAATCCGTGGAAGGACGGCCATGCCGACAAGATCAAGCGCGTCGACTACGAGCCGGTCGGCCTCGTCTCGGCGGCGCCCGGCGGGGCGCGCTGGTATCACCAGCATTTCGGCGCATCGAAAGACCCGCTGCGTCTGACCGCCTGGTTCGGCCCCTTCAATCCCGGCCGCGAGCCCGGCCCGCCCGGCGAGAAGCATTCCGACTACACCGCCATGGACATCCCCGAGGGCGGCAGCGCCATCCCTTACTGGATGGAAGATCCTTACATTCGCGAGGAATACGAGGCGAAGCTGAAGGCCGAGGGCGTGGAGAGCCGGATGGAGCCCGACTTCTACAAGAAAGGCACGGTCGTGCCGAAGTTCGTCGGCGCGTGATCGCTCACTTGCATCGTCGTGGCTTCAGCATCCCCCAATCCAGGTCACTAAAGGTGCGTAGCACTCGGCGGGCTCCCTCTCCCGTCCGAACTCGGGTCTACCCGAGTTCGGCACTGTTAAGCGATCGAAGTCGGATAAATCCGACTTCGATTGGGGGAGAGGGGTGGGGTGAGGGGGCTCCGGTCTCTCGAG
>JBKKAF010000100.1:0-7003 GCA_046714775.1 Xanthobacteraceae bacterium
TCTGCGATGCGCGCTCGCCGTTCGAGGTCACCCCGCCGTCCGACGAATGGGCCGCCGCCCTGCACGGGTTCGGCTGGCTGCGGCATCTGCGCGCCGCCGAATCCGGCATCACGCGCGCCAATGCCCGCGCACTGGTGGACGAATGGATCACCTTGCGCAGCGGACGCGATCCGGTGGCCTGGCGGCCGGAGGTGCTGGCGCGCCGCATCATGTCGTGGCTGAGCCAGTCCACCTTGGTGCTTGACGATTCCGAGCTGCGCTTCTATCGCCGCTTCCTGCGCAGCCTCACCCGCCAAGTCCGCCTGCGGCGCCATACCGCGCCGATGGCGCGCGACGGGCTGCCCCGCTTTCAGGCGGTGATCGCGCTCACCTATGCGGCGCTGTGCATGGCGGGGCAGTCGCGCCATATCCGGGCCGCCACCAAGCGGCTCACCGACGAGCTCGAGCGCCAGATCCTTCCCGACGGCGGCCATATCAGCCGCAATCCCGGCGCGCTCGTCGAGCTGCTGCTCGATCTGCTGCCGCTGCGGCAGGTGTTTTCCGCGCGCAACATTCCGCCGCCGCCGGCGCTGCTCAATGCCATCGACCGGATGATGCCGATGCTGCGCTTCTTCCGCCATGCCGACGGCACCTTTGCGCTGTTCAACGGCATGGGCCCCACGCCGACCGATCTGCTCGGCACCATCTCCGCCTATGACGATGCACGCGGCGCGCCGGTCGCCAATGCGCCGCATTCCGGTTACCAGCGCGTGGAGTCGGGCGGCATGCTGGTGCTGATGGATACCGGCCGCGTGCCGCCGCTCGCCGTCAGCCAGGAAGCCCATGCCGGCTGCCTGTCATTCGAGCTGTCGACCCGCAGCGGCCGGATCGTGGTCAATTGCGGGCTGCCCGCGACCGGGCGGGAAAGCTGGCGGCAGGTGGCGCGCGCAACCGCGGCGCATTCCACCGCCACCCTCAACGACGCCTCGTCATGCCGCTTGGTGGAATCGAGCTCGGTCAAGCGCATGATGCAGGGATTCCCGATCATGGGCGGACCGCGCAAAGTGTCGGTCGCGCGCGAGAGCGAAAACAATGGCAGTATCACGCTACGCGCCTCCCATGACGGCTATGCCGACAGTTTCGGCGTCATCCATGAGCGCGTGCTGACGCTCGCCGCCGACGGCCAACGGCTCGACGGCGAAGACGTGTTTTCCCCGGCCAAGGGCGACAGCATCCCGGCCGGGCGCGACCAGTTCGCCCTGCGCTTCCATCTGCATCCGGCGATCAAGGCCAACCGGCTCTCCGATTCCCATGGCGTCATGCTGGTACTTCCCAACAAGGAGGTCTGGACCTTCAATGCCTATGAGGATCGGATTGAATTGGAGGAGAGCGTCTATCTCGCCGGCTCCGACGGTCCGCGCCGCGCCGTGCAGATCGTGATCTATGGCCGCGCCCGCAAAGTGATGCGGGTGCAATGGGCATTTTCGCTGGCAGCCCCGCCCGCCGGAGGGGCCCGCCGCGGCCGCGGAAACGATCCGCAATTGCCGTTGTGAATGTCTCGACGGCGCGCCGTCGCCGGGCATGACAACGCCGATTGAATCGGGCAAACGATAGCCCATGAGCGACCTCCGCCGCGTCAATCGCGCATTGCTGTCCGTATCCGACAAGACCGGCCTGATGGCGTTCGCCCAGGCGCTGGCGGGCCATGGCGTCGAACTCGTCTCCACCGGCGGCACCCGCAAGGCCTTGGCTGATGCCGGGCTTAATGTGCTCGACGTCTCCGACCTTACCGGATTTCCCGAGATGATGGACGGACGGGTGAAGACCCTGCATCCCGCCGTCCATGGCGGCCTGCTGGCAATCCGCGACAACAGCGAGCATGGTAAGGCCATGCAGGCGCACGGCATCCGGCCGATCGACCTGTTGGTGGTCAATCTCTATCCGTTCGAGGACACGGTGGCGAAAGGCGCAGGCGCCGAGGCCTGCATCGAGAATATCGATATCGGCGGACCCGCCATGATCCGCGCTGCCGCCAAGAACCATGCCGACGTGGCGGTGGTGGTCGAGCCCGCGGATTACGAGGCGGTGCTGACGGCGCTCAAGACGAATAACGGCGCCACGACGCTCGATCTACGCAGGAAACTCGCCGCCAAGGCCTATGCGCGCACCGCCGCCTATGATGCGGCGATCTCCAATTGGTTCGCGGAGGAGCTGGCCGATGCGGCGCCCAGCTATCGCGCTTTCGCCGGACGGCTGGCCGAGGCGCTGCGCTATGGCGAGAACCCGCATCAGCAGGCCGCCTTCTATCGCAGCGGCGAGGCGCGCCCCGGCGTCGCCACCGCCCGCCAGGTGCAGGGCAAGCAGCTCTCCTACAACAATATCAACGACACCGACGCGGCTTATGAATGCGTCGCCGAGTTGGATCCCAAGCGCACCGCCGCCTGCGCCATCATCAAGCACGCCAATCCGGCCGGCGTGGCCGAAGGGAAAACTTTACTCGATGCCTATCGCAAGGCGCTCGCCTGCGATCCGGTGTCCGCCTTTGGCGGCATTGTCGCGTTGAACCGGCCGCTCGATGCCGACACCGCGCGCGCGGTCACCGAGATTTTCACCGAAGTCATCATTGCGCCGGATGCCAGCGAGGAAGCCATCGCCATTGTCGGCGCGAAAAAGAACCTGCGACTGCTGCTGGCGGGAAGCCTGCCCGATCCGCGCGCCCGTGGCCTCCTGGTGAAGTCGGTGGCCGGCGGCCTGGTGGTGCAGTCGCGCGACAATGCGGTGGTCGACGACATGGAATTGAAGGTGGTGACCAGGCGCGCGCCGACCGATGCCGAGCGCCGCGACCTCGCTTTCGCCTTCCGAGTGGCCAAGCATGTCAAGTCCAACACCATCGTCTATGCCAAGGACGGCGCCACCGTCGGCATCGGCGCCGGGCAAATGAGCCGCGTCGATGCCGCGCGCATCGCCGCGCGCAAAGCGGAGGATGCCGCCAAGGAAGCCGGGCTCACGGAGCCGCCGACCAAGGGCTCGGTGGTCGCTTCCGACGCCTTCTTTCCGTTTGCCGATGGCTTGCTGGTGGCGATCGAAGCCGGCGCCACCGCGGTGATCCAGCCCGGCGGCTCGGTGCGCGACGACGAGGTGATCAAGGCCGCCGACGACGCCGGCATCGCCATGGTGTTCACCGGCACGCGGCATTTCCGGCATTGAATTTTCTTTACCTCCCCCTGGAGGGGGGAGGTCGGTCCGCGTGCACCCGTCGGGACACAGCCTGCGCGCACGTGCGCGGACCGGGTGGGGGTGAATTGACGTTTGCGACTTTCACCCCACCCGGTCGGCCTGAAGGCCGACCACCCTCCCCTTTCAGGGGAGGGATAAGAAATGAATTCACTCCTTCACCAAATCTCCCAGCAGGCTGGCCGCCACCGACAGCTTCGACAGCGTCAGTCCGGAATTGGCGATCTCATGCACGGCGGCGCGGATGCGCTCGACCGCGGCCGCGCGCGGCGCCACCCATGCCTCGACGGCGGCCGCGCCGGCCAGACCGGTGCCAACCATCGCCGCGGTCAAGCGGCGCTGGGCATCGCCGATCGAATCGAGTGCGCGGTCGAGCGCGAGGCGGTCGAAATAGTCGGAAATGACAATGGCGCGCGCCGCCGCCACGATGCGGTCGAGCCGGAAGAACGTTTCGGCGGCGAAATAGGTGGCGGCCACCTCGGCGATGTTCTGGCCGGTGCCCCCGGCCACCAGCACGATGTCGGGCGCATGGACGAGCGCCGGCAGATTGGCGATGTGACGCGCCAGATCGTCGGGCACGCCCGAGGTATTCAACTCCGCCTGGCGGGCGGCAAGCGCGGCCGAGCCATCCTCCGCCACCGCATGATCGAGCGCGGCATCGACCGCCGCGATGCCGTCGCGATAATGTGTGACGATCGCGTCGAGGCCCTGGCCGAGATCGACATTGCGCAGGAACCAGACCAGCCGGTCGAGCAAGAGAGCCTGCAGCGCGGCATAGAGTTCGAGCTGCAGCTTGCCGGAAATCCGGTTGTCGAGGCGGTCGATCTGGGTATTGAGCGTCGTCATGCCGTAGCTGTCGCGCACCGCGGCGAAGGCTGCCGCGATATTGGCCACGGTTGCACCGGTCTGGTCGGCGATCCGCACCACCAGCGCGGGGCCGCCGCGGTTGATCATCGAGTTGGCAAGCTGCGTTGAGATGATCTCGCGCCGCAGCCTGTGCTGCTCCAGCGACTCGGGAAATCTCTCGACAATCAATTTGGGAAAATAACGGCTGAGCTCGCGGGCCAGATAAGGATCGTCCGGCATGGCCGACTGGAGCAGCGCGTCGTAGAGCGAGAGCTTGGCATAGGCCAGCAACACCGCCAGTTCCGGGCGCGTCAGCGCCTGCGAACGGCGGCGGCGCTCGGCCAGGTCCATATCGTCGGGCAGCGCCTCCACCGCGCGATCGAGCGCGCCGGCGACTTCCAGGGTCTGCATCAGCCGCTGCTGAAAGCCGAGATCGTCAAGCCCGCGCTGCTCCGCCAGCGAGATCGCCAGCGGCTGCAAATAATTGTTCCGCAGCACCAGCGCGGCGACGTCGTCGGTCATTTCGGCCAGGAACCGGTTACGGCTATCGAGCGTCAGCCGCCCGTCGCGCAGCGGCCGCGCCAGCGCGATCTTGATATTGACTTCGAGGTCGGAGGTGTTGACGCCGCCGGAATTGTCGATGGCGTCGGTGTTGAGCCGAACGCCGCGCATCGCCGCTTCCGCCCGGCCGCGCTGGGTCATGCCGAGATTGGCGCCCTCTCCGATCACCTTGAACTTCAGATCGGCGCCGGTGATGCGGATCGGATCGTTGGCGCGGTCGCCGACCGCTTCGTCGGATTCCGTGGAGGCGCGCACATAGGTGCCGATGCCGCCGAAGAACAGCAGATCGGCCGGCATTTTCAGGATGGCGGTGATCACCTCCTGCGGCGTGACCTTGTCGCGTTTGAGCCCGATCGCTGCCTGCGCCTGCTCCGACAATTGGATTTCCTTAGCCGAGCGCGGGAAAACGCCGCCGCCCTGCGACACCAGCGCCTTGTCATAATCCTGCCAGCTCGAGCGCGGCAGTTCGAACAGCCGCTTGCGCTCGGCATAGCTTACTGCCGGGTCGGGCTCGGGATCGATGAAAATGTCGCGGTGATCGAAGGCCCCCACCAGCTTGATGGTCTTCTCGCGCAGCATGCCGTTGCCGAAGACGTCGCCCGACATGTCGCCGACGCCCGCCACCGTGAACGGCGTCTTTCCGATGTCGATGTCCATCTCGCGGAAGTGGCGCTTGACCGATTCCCAGGCGCCGCGCGCGGTGATGCCCATCTTCTTGTGGTCGTAGCCGGCGGAGCCGCCGGAGGCGAAGGCGTCGCCCAGCCAGAAGCCGCGTTCGAGGGCGATGGCATTGGCGATGTCGGAAAAAGTCGCGGTACCCTTGTCGGCGGCGACCACGAGATAGGGATCGTCGTCATCGTGGCGCACCCCATTGTCGGGCGGGATCACCCCCTGGTCCCCGAGATTGTCGGTGACGTCGAGCAAGGTCGAGATGAACAGCTTGTAGGCGGCGGTGCCTTCCGCCTGGATCGCCTCGCGCGGCCCAGCTTTTGGCAGATGTTTCGGCACGAAGCCGCCTTTGGCGCCGACCGGCACGATCACCGCGTTCTTGACCTGCTGCGCCTTCACCAGGCCGAGGACCTCGGTGCGGAAGTCCTGCGGCCGGTCGGACCAGCGGATGCCGCCGCGCGCTACCTTGCCGAAGCGCAGATGCACGCCCTCGACCCGCGGCGAATAAACGAAGATTTCGTAGAGCGGTTTCGGCGCCGGCAGGCCGTCGAGCTTGCGGCTGGCGAATTTTACGGCGATCAGCCCTTTCGGCTGGCCCGCCGGGTCGAGCTGATAGAAGTTGCTGCGCAGCCCTGCCTGCACCGCATTGACGAAGCGGCGCAGGATGCGGTCCTCGTCCAGGCTTTCGACCTTTTGTAGTGCTGCTTCGATGGCCGCCAGGCTTTCGGCCTCGCGCGCCGCGCGTCCTTCTATTGCATCTGTCATTCCGGCCGAGCGCGCCGCGCGAGAGCTGGAATCCATAGCGCCGGACGCAGAAAGATGGATTCCGGGTTCGCGAGCCTCGCTCGCGCCCCGGAATGACGCCGTCGGGCCGAGCCGCGGATCGAAGCGCGCGTGAAACAGCCGCACGATCTCGCCGGCGATGCCCGCATGCTTGGCCAGGGTCGCCCACATGTAATCCTGCGAATACGGCACGCGGATCTGCCGCAGGAAGCGCGACAGTGTGCGAATGAGCGCGACCTCGCGCCACATCAGGCCGGCGGCCAGCACCAGCGCGTTGTAGCCGTCGCTCTCGGCAACACTGCTCATCACCATCAGGAAAGCGGCTTCCAGCCGCGGCTTGCTGTCGTACAGATCGAGTGGCCGGCCTTCGGCGTGCTCCAGCACCATGTCGTGCAGCCAGACGCTCGGCTCGCCGGCCGCCTGCCGCACGATTTCGTAGGTGCGCTCGTCCACCACCTTGAAGCCCATATTCTCCAGCACCGGCACGCGCTCGGAGAGCGGGATCGGGCGGTTGTGGCTCCACACTTTCAGCCCGGCGCAAGACTGCTCGCCATCAGACTGCTCGCCATCAGGCTGCTCGCCGTCGCGCAGGCGATGGAAATCGACCCCGAGCGGACGCGCCGGCGACAGGCCCTCCATCAGACGGATGTCGGCCACCGCGGTAGCGGGCGGATAAGCTTCGCGATAGCCGACCGAGAAGGCCTCTCGGTAGCGCTCGAGCAGCGCGCGCGCCTTCGCCGGCTCGTGCACCGCCATCAGCGCATCGGCGAAATCGTCGGTCCAGGTGCGTACGATCGCCTCGACCGCGCGCTCGAGCTCCGCGCGATCGGGATCCGGCGTCTCGCCCTCGCGCCGCCCGATGATGTAATGCACGCGCACCAGCGGCCCTTCCGGAAAGAACGGATAGAACGCGCTGACATGCCCCTTGTAG
>JBKKAF010000101.1:0-12781 GCA_046714775.1 Xanthobacteraceae bacterium
TTCTCGGATTGATCGCGCTCCTGCTTGCGGGCTGGGGCGGGGATGCCGCCCTAGCCCAGCCTGGGCCCGGCGGGCCGCGCATCGATTGGGAGGTCAAGAACCGCTTTCGCCTGTTTCGCAGCGAGGCTGATTTCCAGCGCCATGTCGCGGCCTATCGCGGCGACGGCATCCTGGCCGCCGAGCAGCGGCTGGCGCGCGACAGCGACGGCCGCGGCTGGGCGCGCGACGTCGTGGAGCGGCTATGTGCCGACCGCACCGGCCGGCTACAGGAATTCTGCGAGCGTGACGGCACCCGCGAAATCTATCTGTCCCCCGCCGATCACCGCATCGGCGTGGTGCTCGGCGGCAACGTTCCGGCCAATGTCGGCTGCTCCTGGACCTTCGACGACGGCGACGGCAAGCCGCAACAGGCGGCGACGCCCTGTAATGAAGAAGTGCGGCTGCGCGTCGCCCACGGCCGCCCCACGACAGCGAGCGTCGACATCTCGCTGCCGGACGGCACCGCCCAGCGCATCGTCGCCGACATCGCCGTGCGCGACCTGTTGATCGCGGGGCTTGGCGACTCGATCGCCGCCGGCGAAGGCAATCCGGACCGGCCGGTGCGGCTGTCCGACGAAGGCTTTTGCTTCCGGGAGTTTCTCGGCGGCGGCTCGAGCGAATACTACCGGCCGGGGCGCGACGGCTATACCGGCAACAAGTCGTGCGTGCTGACGCAGGACGAGCCGTCGGAATCGGCGAACTGGGCGCGCCAGAGCGCGCGCTGGAAAAGCGGCTCCTGCCACCGCTCGCTCTACAGCTATCAGCTGCGCGCCGCGCTCGCGCTCGCCATCGAAAATCCGCAGCTGGCCGTCACCTTCATCCCGCTCGGATGTTCCGGCGCCACCATCGAGGCCGGCTTCTTCGGCAGCCAGCGCGCGCGCGAATGCCCGAGCCCCGGCACCGCCGCTGCCTGTCCCGGATCGGTGCGCGGCCAACTGGCCGAGCTGACCGAGGCGCTGAAGACGGCGCAAAAGCACAGGGCCGACCGCGCGCTCGACCAGATATTGCTCACCATTGGCGCCAACGACATCCTGTTCTCGGGACTGATCGCCGACGTGATCGTCGAGTCGACCACCGAGCGCGTGTTGTTCAACCGCGGCGGTCACATGGCGACTCCAGCGGACGCGCAGCGGATTCTCGATGGCGCGCTGCCGGACAATTTCGCGAAATTGCGCGCCGCGCTGAAGCCTTTGGTCGGCGGCAACCTGGCGCGCGTGGTGTTCGTGTCCTATGGCCACCCCGCGCTTGCCGCGCCCAATGTCTCCTGCCCGGGCGGCGGTGACGGCTTCGACATTCATCCGTCCTTCGGCGCGGATCCCACCCGGCTGCGGCGCGTCTCCGATTTCGTCAGCCAGCAGTTCCTGCCGAAGATCCGCGCGCTCGCCGTGTGCGAGGGCAAGGCCTGCCGCGATCCGTCGACCGACCGCATGAGCTTTGCCGACGCCCATCAGGCGGCCTTTGCGCAGCATGGCGTCTGCGCGCGCTCCAATGACGATCCGCCCTTCGACCGCACTTGTTTCTCGCCCAAGGGCGAGAGCTTCCGCACCGATCTGTCGGTGGCACCGACCGACCCGCTGGTGTGCGGCCGTTCACCCAGCGAATACCGGCCCTATGCGTCGCGCGCGCGCTGGGTGCGCACCGCCAACGATAGCTATTTCACCGCAATGACCTATCCGCAGAGCCTGCCCAACGTGCTGCAGCCGGGCAATATCCACGATGCGACCTGGGGCGTGCTGTCCGCGGTCTATGGCGGTGCGGTGCACCCGACCGCAGAGGGCCACGCCGCCATGGCCGATGCGGCGCTGGCGCCCATGCGCGCGGCGCTCGGGCTGCCGTCACGCGACAGCGTGCGCAGCGAGCCGCTCGGGCCGCCGCTCCACATCAACGAGCCGCCGACAATCCTGCCGGCGCGCTAGCATGATCCTGAAAAGTGGGAACCGGTTTTCGGATAAGATCATGCTCACGCAAAAAGCGTGATCCCGAAAAAGCCTGCCCCGGACTTGATCCGGGGTGGGAACCGGTTTTCGGAAAAGATCACGCGCAAGCAAAAAGCCCGCTCTCACTTCACCCCGAGCTTCTTCTGCAGGCTGGTGGATGACGTGGTGTACTGAAACACCAGCTTCTTGTCCGGATAGACGTAGCGGTGCGCCTTCTGCGCCATCAGCGCGCCTTCGTGAAAACCGGACAGGATCAGCTTCAGTTTTCCCGGATACCAGTTAATGTCGCCAATGGCGAAAATGCCGGGCACGTTGCTCTCGAAAGTGGCGGTGTCGACCGGGATATATTCGCCGTCCTTCATCTCGATGCCCCAGTCGGCGACCGGGCCGAGCTTCATGGTCAGCCCGAAGAACGGCAACAGCGCGTCGCAGGCGATGTGGAAGTCGGAGCCGTCATTGGTCTTGACCACGGCCTTGGCGATCTGGCCGCCCTCGCCTTCCAGCGCTGAGACCTGACCGAGCACGAAGTCGATCTTTCCTTCGCCGACCAGCGCCATCATCTTGTTGACGCTGTCGGGCGCGGCGCGGAACTGGTCGCGCCGGTGCAGCAGCGTGAGGTGGCTCGCGATCGGCGCCAGGTTGAGCGTCCAGTCGAGCGCGCTGTCGCCGCCGCCGACGATCAGGACGCGCTTGTCGCGGAACTGCTCCATCTTGCGCACGGCATAGAACACCGACTTTTCCTCATAGGCCTCGATGCCCGGGATCGGCGGACGCTTAGGCTGGAACGAGCCGCCGCCGGCCGCGATCACCACCACCTTGACCTCGAACACCGTGCCCTGGTCGGTGGTGACGCGGAATAGCGGGTCGCCGATCCGCTCGATGGTCTGCACCATCTCCTGCAAATGGAATTGCGCGCCGAACGGCTTGATCTGCGCCAGCAGCGCGTCGGTCAGGCCCTTGCCGGTGGTATAGGACAGGCCCGGAATGTCGTAGATCGGCTTTTCCGGGTAAAGCTCTGCGCACTGGCCGCCGATCTTGTCGAGGATGTCGACCAGATGCGCCTTCATGTCGAGCAGGCCAAGCTCGAACACCGCGAACAATCCGCAGGGTCCTGCTCCGATGATCAGCACGTCGGTCTTGATCGGTTCAGTCATACGTCCATTGCCTCACGCGTCGTCGCGACGCCTTGCTGACTTGCGTCCTGCTGTCGGCCGGGGTGCTTAGCCGGGACGCCGCCATGCGGCCAGCCCCGGAACCGGAAAAGGACGGAATAGTGCGCGTCCATGAATGAGCGCGCGCCGTGTTTAGCTGCATCGGCGCGGCAGGAAAAGAGGAAATCGTCCCGATCAAGGGGGCACCGGGCATGCTCTCAGGTCATGCTTTATGGGCTTAGCTGACGCAGGTCATAGGTGCGGCAGCTTCCGCACCCTAGACTCGTTCCGAGGCTTGCCGGTGCTCCTGCGCAGCTTGCTCAGGTCTGCCGCTCCGGCGTGCGCACCACCAGACCGTCGAGCTCGGCGCTGACTTTGATCTGGCACGACAGGCGCGAGTTCGGCTTCACGTCGTAACCGAAGTCGAGCATGTCCTCTTCCATGGGCGAAGGCTCGCCGGCCTTGGCGCGCCATTCGTCCTCCACATAAACGTGGCAGGTCGCGCAAGCGCAGGCGCCGCCGCATTCCGCCTCGACGCCGGGCACGCCATTCTTGATGGCGGATTCCATCACGGTCGAGCCGATCTCGGCCTCGACCATGCGGGCGGTCCCTTCATGATCGATATAGGTGATTTTCGGCATGCGCGGCGTTTGAGCGGGGGTTTGGGGGCGTGTTGTCGGCCGCGCGTCCTATAACCCCTCAAGCTACCGCACGCCAGATAAAGAAGCCACGAACCGGTCAATGCGCCCGCAGCAGCGCGGCGATCGCCGTCCGCGCCTCGTCCACCGCCGCCGAGAGCTGTTCGACCGCGCTGGCGAGCACGGCCTGGTCGGGCTGCGGGGCCGCCTGCTCCACCGCTTCCGCCGCCTGCGCCACATGCCAGGCGCCGATACCGCGGGCCGAACCTTTCAGCGTATGCGCCAGAGCGGCTGCGACGTTGGCTCCGGCGTCTTTCATGCGGGTGAGCAGCATGCCGGCCTGGCGATCGAACAGTTCCAGCACTTCGTTTTCCAGCGAACGATCGCCGAGCGTCATGCGCGTCAGGTGTTCGCGGTCGATCGTCTGCTCGGCCGGCACCAGGGGTGGCGCGGCCGTCCGCTCGACGGTGTCTACGGCAAGCTGCATCTTCGCCTCCGGGAGCTCTTTGGCCCCTTATCCGGGCGACTATGCCAGGAAGCGGCGAAAACCGAGTAAATGGCGGGCCTTATCCGCCTGTCCGCCGCGGTCGTGGTGAACGGAGTGCTAGCGCAAAGGCTGGCATTTTAATCGATCAGCCCGTTGGGCGGCTCGGCGCCGAGCGCCCGGTAGCCGGCGGCGGTCAGCCGGCAGACCAACCAATCCGGGCGGATCGGATTGGTGGTCCAGGGCGCCGCCCAGCCGTGCGCCAGGCAGGATTCAATTGTCTTTTTCGGCACTTCGCGGCCCGTGCGATCAAACAAGGGGAGCTTGCCGCCGGGCTCGGTCAGGCCGCGCTCAAGATATCGGCGTTGCGGCTCGCTCGGCCGCACCTCGGCCGCAATGTGCTCGGACAAATCGGTCCCAGTGCGTGCCGAGTCACGACCACCGCCGTTGCGTCCGGTCCGGCCCATGGTTACCCAAACGTTAACGATGATTAAAGAGACCTTACCAACCGGTTTCCTTCGGTCTGCCAGGCCGATAGGATAGCCGAGCGGCGGCTGAATGTCTGTGCGGCGCCCTGGCGCCGGCTGCCCGAGGGGGGATCCGGAGGGATCTCAAGGCTCACGCGCTCGTGGCGCGGCCGTCAGGCCGCGGCCCCCTGGTTTTAGCGTAACAGCGAGGCGACGACCGACATGGCGAACACCCCGAAGAAGATGAAGGATCCGACCGAAGCGGCGCTGTCGGCGATCCAAGACGCGCTCCACGTCCGGGATGTCGCGCCTGACTCGACCGAGCCGTCGAGCCGGCAACAGACGCCGCCCATTTCCGACGAGCCGCTGGCCGAGACCGCCTGGCCCGGCCTGCGCTCCTCGCAAGGCTCCTCCGGCGACCTCATGATGGACGACGAGGTGCGGCGCGACGATCAAGCCTCGCTGCGCCGGCCGGCCAATGACGACCGCGAGTCGATCGGCCAAATTCTGCGCGCGCTGCAGCGCCGCCCCGCCAAGACCTCCTACATCCTGGCCAGCGTCTTTGCCGCGGTCTGGGTTGTCGGCGGCCTCGGACTGGCCTTGCTTTATCTGCCGCAACTGCAAGCGGCGCTCGGCCCGAGCGGAATGACGGTGCCGGTTCTCCTCGTGCTGGCCGCCATGTTCTTTTCGCCGGTCATCTTCTTCTATGTGCTCGCCCACATGGCCTGGCGGTCGCAGGAATTGCGGCTGATCGCCCAATCCATGGCCGAAGTCGCCATGCGGCTGGCCGAGCCGGAGACCGTGGCGCGCGAATCCATCGTCACCGTCGGGCAGGCGATCCGCCGCGAAGTGGCGGCCATGGGCGACGGCGTCGAACGGGCGCTGGCGCGCGCCGCCGAGCTCGAGACCCTGGTCGCCAACGAGGTCTCGGCGCTCGAACACGCCTATAACGACAACGAAGTGCGCATCCGCGGGCTGTTGCAGGACCTCGGCAGCCAGCGCGACACGCTGGTCGGGCAAGCCGAGCAGATACGCGACGCCATCAACGGCGTGCATCTCGACCTCAGCCAGGACATTTCGCAGATCAGCCAGCTGGTGGCCGACCAGGTCAACGAGGCCTCGCGCCGCATCACCCATACGCTGGCCGAAAAGGGCGAGCACATCACGCGCGCGCTCGGCCATGCCGGCGACAGCATGATCGAGCAATTGGGCGAGCGCGGCGGCGACCTCTTAGACCGGCTGGAAACCACCGCCGCCGGCACGACCGAGGCGATCGGCGCCGCCAGCGACCGGCTGACCGCGACGCTCAACTTCAAGACCGACCATATCGGCGACGAGTTCACCGAGATCGCCGCCAACCTGCAGCACATGATGTCGGTGCGGCTCGATCGCGTCACCGACGGCTTCTCGCACAAGTCGGCCGCCATCCTCGACATGATGACCGGGCGCACCCAGCAACTCACCGAGCTCGTGGTCGAGACCGGCAATCATCTCACCGAATCGATCACCAACCGCATCGAAGAGGTCAACAGCACGCTCAAAACCACCGGCGATTCACTGGTGCTCGACCTCAGCCTGCGCGGCGGCGACGTGGTGTCCAAGCTGGAACAGACCGGCCAGCGCATCACCGAAACCATCGTCCAGCGCAGCAACAACGTCAGCGAGACGTTCCGCGACAGCGCGGAATCGATCGCCGAGGCGATCGGTACGCGCGGAGACGCCGTGCGCGACATGCTCGCCACCCGGCTGCAATCGTTCGAGGACATGTTCACGCAGGGCGGCTCGGAGCTGGCGGAGCGCATCGCGCGCGACTCCACCACGCTCGGCAATCTCATCACCCGCCACCTCAGCGAGTTCGACCGCACCGTGAAGACCTATGGCGGCGAGATGGTGGAACGGCTGGGCGACCGCACCCAGGAAGTCACCGCCGCGATGCGCGACTACCTGGACAATTTCGACACCCGCGTCACCACCAAGGCGGCCGAGATCACCACCGCGCTGGATCAGCATTACGTCCGCTTCCAGGACGCGCTCGATGGCCGCACCCAGACGCTCAACGACGCGCTCGGCTCCCGGGTCATGGACATCGCCAGGACCATGGCCGAGGGCGGCAAGGAGGTCGTCGCCGCGCTCGACAAGCGCATCGTCGACGTCACCGACGTCATCAATGTGCGTGGCGCCAATCTCGCCGACGCGCTCGGCGCCAAGATCGGCGACATCGATCAGGCGCTCGGCACCCGCGCGATGGAAGTCGCCAACAATCTCGACACCCGCATCGGCCGCTTCGAGGAATTGCTGATCGGCCGCGCGGTAACTGTCACCAATGAGATCGAAACCCGCAGCAAGGCCGCCGCCGACATCCTTAACGCGCGGCTGGAGCAGCTCGGCACCGCGATCAAGACCAATACCGACGAGGCCGAGAAAAAGATCAGCAAGCTCGCCACCTCCACCACCTCCGTGATCGGTGCGCGGCTGGAGCAGCTCAACCAGGCGATCCAGACCAATGCCGGCGAGGCCGAGCGATCGCTCAGCCAGCTGGCCACCACCACCACCACCGCGATCCGCGCCAGCGCCCAGGATGCCGAGCGCAGCCTGACCGGCATGTCCACCGGCGTGAGCAACGTGCTCAAGCAGAACGCCACCGAGGTCGAGCGCACGCTGCTCGGCGTCAGCGCCGAAGTGGCGCGCAACTTCGTCGGCAAGGCGGACGAGATTTCCTCGGCAGTCAGCCAGCGCGCCGCCGAGATGACCCGCATCCTGGACGAGAAGTCGAGCGGCCTGCTGTCGGCGTTGAGCGGCAAAAGCCAGGAATTCGCCAACGAGGTCGGCCGCGTCACCGACCACGCCGTGAAGGCGATCGAAGCCAAGGGCTTCACCTTCACCCAGACCATGATGGACAACAGCGAGCATATCGCCCGCCTGATCAACGAGGCGAGCGAAAGCTCGACCGGCAACGTCAGCCGTTCGATCAAGCAATTGCACGACAGCGCCGACGCCGTGACCAAGCAGCTGCAGGACAGCACCGGCGCCGCCACCCGCGGCGCCGCAACCGCCATCGCGCAGACACTGAAAGGCCTTCAGGAGTCCACCCAGGCGGCGGTCGAACAGTCCAAGCAGACCGCAGCGGCCGCGGTGTCCGAGATGCTGGAAACGCACGGCATGTTGCGGTCCGACACCACGGCGCTGTTCGAGCGCCTGCGCGAGGCCAATATCCTCCTGCAGGAAGTGCTGAGCGGGGCGCACGAGAATATGAGCGAGATCGAGAAGACGCTGGTCACCCGCGTCGGCGACTTCGTCTCGGCCATGAACGACGTCGCGCAGAAGACCGGCGCGTCCAACATCAACGTGGAGCAGCACATTGCGAGCTTCCGCACGGTCACCAGCCAGGCCCTCACCGATCTCGGGCAGCTTGCGGGCCAATTCGATTCGCATGGCCGTTCGCTCGCCGAGGCGGTGGCGCTGATCGAGCGCAGCAACCGGCGCTCCGAAGGGGCGCTCACCGAACGGCGTGAATCGCTGGAATCTCTGGTCGGCACGCTCGACAGCAAGGCGGGAGACCTCGACCAGCGGCTTACCCGCTTCTCCGGCCTGCTTGACCAGTCGCTGGAAGGGGCTTCCGAGCGGGCGCGCGAAATTGCCCGCATGGTCGCGGAATCGAGCACCGAAGGGGCGCGCGCGATCGCCGAGAATTTCGAGACGGTTCGCGCCAACACCGAAGCGGAACGCGGCCGCACCGCCGAGGCGATGCGCGCGGTCTACGACCAGGCGACCGGCGACGCCCATGTGATGTTCACCCAGGCGGCGCACCGCTTCGCCGAGGTGGTCGATGGGCTAAAGCGCATGGCCGCCGATATGCAGCGCGAGCTCGACGCCACCCGCAGCGAGCTGCGCAAGGGCATTCTCGAACTGCCGCAGGAGACTGCCGAAAGCGCCGCCCAGATGCGCCGCGTCATTGTCGACCAGATCGAAGCGCTGGCCGAGCTCAATCGTATCGTCGCCCGCCACGGTCGCGGCCTCGATGCGGTCGAGCCGGTGGCCCGTCGCATCGAGACGGTGGAAGCCGGCGGCGCGCGCCGCGTCATGCGCGAGGAGCCCGTCCATGCCAATGGCGGCAACCGGCCGGAAGCGCCGCGTCCGCGCCCCGACATCACCGGCTTGGGTCCGCCGGCCGTGCCGACGCGGCGCGCCGACGCGCCGTCGCTCAGCCCCGCCGTCCATGGCGGCCAAGGGCCCCAAGGGGCCCATGGCCATGGGGCGCAAGGCGGCCACGGCGGCAACCGTGGCGGCTGGTTGTCCGACTTGCTCACCCGCGCCTCGCGCGAGGAGCAGGAGCCGGCACGTGAACCCGCGCAAGATGCGCGTGGCGACGAGCGGCCGGCTCATCACAGCATCGAGTCGCTCGACTCGCTCGCGGTGGACATCGCTCGCATGATCGACCACGACGCGGCCGCCGAACTGTGGGACCGCTACAAGCGCGGCGAGCGCAACGTGTTCACCCGCAAGCTCTACACCATGCAGGGCCAGCGGGCGTTCGACGAGATCCGCCGCAAGTACCGTTCCGACCGCGAATTCATGCAGACCGTCGACCGCTATATCGGCGAGTTCGAACGCCTGCTTGAAGAGTTTTCGCGCGACGACCGCGGCCAGGTGGTGGCGCGCACCTACCTCACCTCCGAGACGGGCAAGGTCTACACCATGCTCGCCCACGCCGCCGGCCGCTTCGACTAAGCCGCGCGCAGAGGCCACGGGACGCGGGCGCGCGCAGGCGCGCCCGTATCTTTTCGCAAGGGTGCACTGACCCAAATCCCGACAGTCGGTTCATATCCTAATCCGGTTTCTGTCCGACCGCCTGCAGCTTCGCTCCACGCTTCCTTCACGCCGTCCTCGCGGTCGGACGCTCTGCGCTTCGCTCGCTGTGACCAGTTCACGAGAGGACTTTCACCTCCAAGTCGATGCCCATGCCGGGCGGCACAAGTAAAAGCCCCGGGCGATGCCCGGGGCTTCCTTGAAGTTCGCACGGGCAATTAGAAGTGAAGATTCAGACCGCCGCGCACCATATTGATGCGGTTGTAGAGGCCGCAGGAGAACGTGGGACAGGCTCCAGGTAGGAGCGGAGTATCTCGCTCAAAGCCGACATACAGATATTCGAGCTTCGCGCTCCAGTTCCGCGCGATGAGCACCTCGATTCCTCCGCCCGCCGTCCAGCCCGTCTGTGAAACCGTAGGAAAATATAAGCCGGGAGCATAGTTCGGCTGCCCCCACTGGACGCTGGCGAAAGCGCCGCCGCCGGTCACATAGAGCAAGACGTTGGGGGTGACGAGCGCACCCAATCGTCCGCGGATGGTAGCGAGCCATTTCAGCTCGGTTATACAGTCAGGAATACAACCAACAACAGGACCGACGAAGCCGCCGACCGCACGAATATTCGACCAGGAAAGATCGCCTTCGATGCCCCACACCCAACCGCCCGTTTGCCAATTCCAGCCCAGCGTGCCTCCGATTATTGCTCCGCTTCCAGTGTAGTTTCCGCTGTCATCGAATATGTACGACGAGAGCCAACCACCACCGCCCGCGATGCCGACATAAAAGCCGCTCCAATTCCACGCCGCGACCGCCGGCGCCTGGCCTTTGTAGACCGGCGCGTCGGCTGCGAGAGTCGGCTGTGCCGCAGTGAGCGTGAGGAAAGTGGCCGCCGCCAATAGAATCCGCTTCATGGCATCCCCCAGGTCAGATTCGGCCGGAACTGAAAGAGAAGTCTAAACCTCTCGGCGGTCCAAACTAGTGCCAAAATTCAACAATGCTCAGTTTTTTGCGGTAAAGTCGATACCTCCATTCCGCGCAAACCGAGTCCGAGCAAGGGTTTGAGCTTGGTTTGTGAAGTATTTAGCCGCCCGCAAGGGCGCGCGCAGGCGCGCCCGTTTCTTTTTGTGGGTCCGGCTTGCCTGTTGCGGCGCTGCCGGCGAGAGTCTCGATCGATGAGCGCTTCGCTGTCTCTCACCGTCCGCATCGAGCACTGGCCGATCGCCGGGTCCTTCATCATCAGCCGCGGCAGCAAGACCAATGCGGCGGTGGTCGTGGCCGAGCTGTCCGACGGCCGTGATCGCGGCCGCGGCGAATGCGCGCCCTATGCCCGCTATGGCGAGACGGTGGACGGCGTCGCGGCCGCGATCGAGGCGCTGCGGTCCGCGATCGCGGGCGGCCTCGATCGTGCCACCCTGCAACAGGCGTTGCTGGCGGGCGCGGCGCGCAACGCGCTCGATTGCGCCTTCTGGGATCTGGAGGCCAAGCGCGCCGGGCGGCCTGTCCATGCGCTGGCCGGACTTGCGCCGCCGCAGCCGCTGATCACAGCCTATACGATTTCGCTCGGCGCGCCCGCGGTCATGGCGGCCGCGGCTGAAGCCGCCGCCGAGCGGCCGTTGCTCAAGGTCAAGCTCGGCGGCGCGGGTGACCGCGCGCGCATCCTGGCGGTACGCCGCGCCGCGCCGCGCGCGCAACTGATCGTCGATGCCAATGAGGCGTGGACGGCGGACGATCTCGCCGATCATCTCGCCGCCTGCGCGGACGCCGGTGTCACTTTGGTCGAGCAGCCGCTGCGGAGCGACCGCGACGATGTCCTGGCGCAGATCGCGCGTCCACTGCCGGTCTGCGCAGACGAAAGCGCGCACGGCATCGCGTCGCTGTCCGCGCTCTGCGGCAAATATGATGCGGTCAATATCAAGCTCGACAAGACCGGCGGGCTGACCGAAGCGCTGGCGATGGCACGGGAGGCGGAGCGTCTCGGCTTGACCGTGATGGCGGGCTGCATGGTGGCGACGTCGCTAGCGATGGCGCCGGCGATGCTGGTGGCGCAACGCGCCCAGGTGGTCGATCTCGATGGCCCGCTGCTGCTCCTGCGCGACCGCCCCGAGGGGCTGCGCTACGACGGCAGCCTTGTTCATCCAGCGACGCCGGCATTGTGGGGATAGCAGCGCAAAAAGTTCCATGGCCGCAATTCCGGGCGGCATGACCCTGTGACCGTTTTGCGGCAATAAAAAATTTAACCGCCGGGGGCTTCGCGGGGCCGGGCTGATCCTCTAAAAGATTCGTCTGGGACACGGCACGAAGAGGGGACGGGACAATGCAACTCCGCGCCGCTTTGCTGGGCGCTGCCGTGGCAGCGTTTGCGGTTTCGTCTGCTGACGCCGCGGTGCGGATCGCCGGCGATCCAGGCGGCCAAATCGGGCCTTACCTGGAGCGGCTCGCGGCGCTGCGCAATTCCGGCGAACGCGTGATCATCGACGGGCCCTGCCTGTCGGCCTGCACCATGGTGCTCGGGGTTATTCCGCGCGAGCGGATTTGCGTCACCCAGCGGGCTCGTCTCGGCTTCCATGCCGCATGGCATCCCGGCGACAATGGCCGGCCTATATTGAGCCGCGGCGGAACGCGGCTCCTGATGGACGTTTATCCGCAGCCGGTGCGCAACTGGATCGCCAGCCGCGGCGGCCTCACCCCGCGCATGATCTTCCTGAGCGGGCGCGAACTCACTGCCATGTATCCGACCTGCGGCCAGGCCGACACCGTGGCGGGCCGGTCTCGCCCGGCTGCGTCAACGCCCCGGATCGCCGCCCCCCAGACGGTGCGCGGCGAGCGCACAGCCGCCGCCGAGTAGCGCTGCGATCGCCATCGCCGCATAGGCGGAACTGCCGTAGCGCGCATACAGCACGCCCGAGAGCGCCATCCCGCCGGCCATCGCGAGCCCGACCGCAATCGCCAGATAGCCTTGCGCGGTCGCGCCAAGCTGCAACGGAACCGTGCGCAGGATGAAGCCGAGCGCGCCGAGATGGGTGGCGGCAAACGATAATGCATGCAGGCATTGCAGCGCCGGGAGCGCGACGGCGGGCGGTTCGAACGCCATGACGGTCCAGCGCACCAGCGCGCCGGCTGCGCCCAGTAGCAGGAAGGCCGGGGCGGTCGCCTGCAGCCGTGCGGAGACTGCAAACATCGCGATCTCGGCCAGCACGCCCAACGCCCACAAGGCGCCGATGATGCGGCCGTCCAACCCCTCCGCCTGCCAGGCCAGGGTGGC
>JBKKAF010000102.1:0-13749 GCA_046714775.1 Xanthobacteraceae bacterium
AACTTGGCCTATCCTAGGGCCGCCTGGTTAGCATCTTATTGCGATGTGGCCTTCCACCCGCGTCCCCGCAATGCCTTAAATCAGCCATGCCCGCGACTCCCGACGACCTGTTCGCCTATCTCGACCGGCTCGGCATCGCCCATCCCACCGTGACCCATCCGCCGCTGTTCACGGTCGAACAGTCGCGGTCCCTGCGCGGGCAGATCCCGGGCGGCCATACCAAGAACCTGTTTCTGCGCGCCACGGCCGGCGAGCTGTTTCTGGTCGTGGCGCTGGAGGACGCCCGGATCGCGCTCAAGCGGCTGCACCTTTTGCTTGGGGTCGGGCGGTTCTCGTTCGGCGCAGCCGACCTGATGCGGGAGACGCTCGGCATCGAGCCCGGCGCGGTGACGCCGTTCGCCGCGCTCAACGACGTGAGCCAGCGGGTCACGCTCGTGCTCGACGCCGCCATGATGCGGCAGGCCACGCTCAACTATCACCCGCTGGTCAACACCATGACCACGTCGATCGCGTCGGGCGATCTGGTCAAGTTCCTGGAAGCCACCGGCCACCCGCCTCGCATCATGGCGGTGGCGGAAGCCCCCGGAAGCGGTTAGGAACCCCAATTGCAATCGCCCCCGCGGATACCATCTAATTGGACGGTTTCAGGTTTACCCGCGGGGAGCGGGCCAAGGATGGATTGCGATGTCGATGTTGCAGAGTGACGGTACGGCGCCGGTCGCGGATGGCCTGATCAAGGACACCACGACCCAGACTTTCGTGAAAGACGTGATCGAGGAGTCGAAGCGCCAGCCGGTGCTGGTCGACTTCTGGGCGCCGTGGTGCGGGCCGTGCAAGCAATTGACGCCGATCCTGGAAAAGGTGGTGCGGGCCGCCAAGGGCAAGGTGAAGCTCGTCAAGATGAACATCGACGAGCATCCGGCGATCCCCGGCCAGATGGGCATCCAGTCGATCCCGGCGGTAATCGCCTTCGTCAACGGCCAGCCGGCCGACGGATTTCTCGGCGCCCTGCCGGAAGCCCAGGTCATGGCATTCCTCGAGCGGATCACCAAGGGCAAGATCGCAGGCGAGGATCAGGACCTGCTGAAGGAAGCCGACGCCGCGCTGGCGCAGGCCAATCCGGCGGCGGCCGCCGATCTCTATGCCAAGGTTTTGGCGGAGGATGCGGCCAACGTACCTGCGCTCGCCGGCCTAGCGCGCGCCTATCTGGCGACCGGCGCCCTCGATCGGGCCAAACAGACGCTTGCACTGGTGCCGGAGGCCAAGCGCAACGAGGCGGCGGTGGCGGCGGCACGCGCCGCTCTCGATGTCGCCGAGCAGGCGAAATCGGCCGGTCCGCTCGACGAGCTGCAGCAGAAGGTCGCCGCTAATCCGCTCGATCATCAGGTGCGCGTCGATCTCGCGGTCGCGCTCAACGCTGCCGGCCGCCGCCAGGAAGCGGTCGATCAGCTGATCGAGATCGTCAAGCGCGACCGCAAATGGAACGACGACGGCGCGCGCAAGCAGCTCGTGCAGTTCTTCGAAGCCTGGGGCCCGACCGACGAGGCGACTGTCGAAGGACGCAAGCGGCTGTCGTCGATATTGTTTGCGTGAGCTTGGCGCGATGACGGCGATGGCCGCATCCTTCCTCCCGCTTGCGGGAGGGGGGTCAAGTGAAGCTCACATTTGCGCCCGCTGGAGTGCGAGATGTCGATCAATGCGCAATATCGCGGACCCGGCGATGTCGCCGACGTGATCCCGGTGTTTCCGTTGCCGGGCGCATTGCTGCTGCCGCGCGGGCAGATGCCGCTCAATATCTTCGAGCCGCGTTATCTGGCGATGATCGACGACGCGTTTCGCACTGGCCATCGCCTGATCGGCATGATCCAGCCGGACACCGGGCATCCCGGCCCCGAGGACAAGCCTAATCTCTACAAGGTGGGGTGCGTCGGGCGCATCACGCAGTTGTCCGAGACCGGCGACGGTCGTTATCTGATCCATCTCACCGGCATCGCGCGCTTTCGCATCGAGGAAGAGCTCACCGTGGCGACGCCTTACCGGCAATGCCGGGTCACCTATCGGCCATTCGCCGACGACTTCATCGCCCGCAAGGGCGAGGATGACGTCGATCGCGAGAGCCTGCTGCACGCGCTGTCGGATTTTCTGAAAGCCAACGATCTCAAGGCGGACTGGGAAGGCATCGAGAAAGCGCCCAACGAAGCCCTGGTCAATGCGCTGGCGATGATGTCGCCCTATGGTCCGGCGGAGAAACAGGCGCTGCTGGAAGCGCCGGACCTGAAAACCCGCGCCGAAATCCTGGTCGCCGTCACGGAGATCGAGCTGGCCAAGACCACGGCCTCGGACGAGACCCCGCTGCAGTAGCTCATCGCATCGCCAGGCTCACGTCCCGTCCGGCCGAGAGGCAAAGACAAGCGCGGCTGGGATCATTAGAATGGCATCGACCATCGGAGCTCAATTGCATGACCACGCCCACCGACCGTCCCACCAGCAACGTCGATCCGAAACTGCTGGAAATCCTCGTCTGCCCGCTCACCAAGGGACCGCTGGAATATGACGCCCAACGCCAGGAACTGATCTCGCGCTCGGCCAAGCTCGCCTATCCGATCCGCGACGGCATTCCGATCATGCTGCCGGAAGAGGCGCGCCGGATCGATTGACGGACGGCAGGCGGCCTGCCCGCAGGGGAATGACGGTTTCGATTGGAGGCGGTGATGCTGAGGATCTGGGGCCGCAACAATTCGGCCAACGTGCAGAAAGTGATGTGGGCGATCGGCGAACTCGCCCTGCCGCACGAGCGCATCGACCTCGCCGGACCGTTCGGCAAGAACCGCGAACCCGCCTATCTCGCGCTCAATCCCAACGGCCTGGTCCCGACGCTGGAGGAGGACGGGTTCATCCTTTGGGAGTCGAACGCCATCGTACGCTATCTCGCGGTGACGCGCGGCACCGGCAAGCTCGCACCGGCCGATCCGAAGCTGCGCGCGCTGGCCGGGCAATGGATGGATTGGCAATTGTCGGTGCTGGGACCGGCGATGTTCGAACTGTTCTGGGGCCTCGTCCGCACCGCGCCGGAAAAACGCAATCCGGCGGCGATTGAAACGTCCAAGGCCAAGACCGCCGAGGCGCTCACGATCCTTGACGGCCAGCTCGCCAAGACCGCCTATGTCGCTTCCGACGCCTTCTCGATGGGCGATATTCCGGTGGCGATCTTCGCCTATCGCTTCCTCACGCTGGCGCCCGATCACGCGCCGCTGCCGCATGTGGAGCGCTGGTATGCGGCGATCGCCGAGCGTCCCGCATTCCGCCAGCACATTCTGGACGTGCCGCTGACGTAAGCATGTTGTCATTCCGGGGCGCGCGCATAGCGCGCGAGCACCGGATCCATAACCACCGATCAGGCAGAATCGTAATGATTGGGACTATGGATTCCGGCTCTCGCCGCTAACGCGGCTCAGCCGGAATGACAATAGTATTGCTTACAACGCCTCGCCCTTCAGCAGCTTCGGCACCTCGCCCACCAGCCCCGCCGCCTCGCGGATGAACAGCTGCTTGAGCGTGGGCACGCGATCGACCAAGCCAAGGCCGACGTCGCGCACCACGCGCAGCACATCCGATTGATTGGAGAACAACCGGTTCAACCCATCGGTCGCCACTCCCATCGCCATGGTGTCGAAGCGCCGCCAACGCTGATAGCGATCGAGCGCCGCAGTGGAGCCGGGGTCGAGCCCCAACCGCGCCGCGTCGACCACGGTTTCGGCCAGCGCCGCCACGTCCTTCAACCCCATATTGAGTCCCTGCCCGGCGATCGGATGGATCACATGGGCGGCGTCGCCGACGAGCGCCAGACGATCGGCAATGAAAGTGCGCGCCACCGATAGTCCGAGCGGGAACGCGCCGCGCGGACCGGCAACTTCAATGTCGCCGAGCCCGAGGCCAAACCGACGTTCGAGTTCGGCGTGAAATGCGGCGTCGGATAGCGCGACGATACGTTCGGCTTCGCCGGTTGCTTCCGTCCACACGATGGAAGAGCGGCGGCCTTTGAGCGGCAGGATGGCGAATGGACCGGCGGGCAGGAAATGCTCTTCGGCGCGGCCGTGGTGATCGCGTTCATGGGCAACGGTGGTGGCAATGGCGGACTGGCTGTAGCTCCACCCGTGGGTGGCGATGCCGGCGCGGCTGCGAATGCCCGAATGCGCGCCGTCGGCGGCAACCAGCAAGCGCGCCGAAATTTTTTCTCCGTCGGAGAGCTCGACATCGACGCGATGCAAGCTCTCCGTCTCCCTTTCGGGAAGAGATAAGAAATTTTCGAAATTGCCGACCGCCAGCGGCCGCAATTCCACGCCCGCTTCGCGCGCCGTCTCGAGCAGCGCGGCGAGCAGCGGACCGTTCTCCACCATATGCGCGAAGGGTTCGCCTGGCTGGATATCGCCATCGAAACGCAGAAACACCGGCCGCATGGCGTCGGCGAGCCGGCTGTCGGTGACAATCATGTCGAGGATCGGCTGCGCGTCGCCGGCGACGGCTTGCCAGACCCCGATTGCTTCCAGCAGGCGCCGAGCCGCCGCGACAATGGCGGACGCGCGCGGATCGCTCGCGGTGCGGCCGAGCGCCGGATCGGCCACCGCCACCTTGAAGCTTGGCCCCAGCGCCTGGCGCAACGCAATCGCCAGCGGCAGCCCGGCGAAACCGGCGCCGCCGATCAGCACGTCAAAACGCTGTGTACTTTGACTCAAAGACGGCATGATGACCTTGGATGCCGAATATAATGATTGTCTTGATATAATGATTGTCATGGCCCGCGAAAACCGGGCGCGGACCATTGCGTTGAAACCTCATGCCCTCCGCCATTGAAGACCTGCTGGCCATCCTCGACCTCGAACCGCTCGAGGTGAATCTGTTTCGCGGCCGCAGCCCGGAAGCGACCTGGCAGCGGGTGTTCGGCGGCCAGGTGGTCGGGCAGGCGCTGGTCGCCGCCTGCCGCACGGTCGAAGTCCCTGGCCGCTCACCGCATTCCCTGCATGGCTATTTCATGCTGCCGGGCGATCCGAAAGTGCCGATCATCTACGAGGTCGACCGCATCCGCGACGGCAAGAGCTTCACCACCCGGCGCGTGGTCGCCATCCAGCACGGCCAGGCGATCTTCACCATGGCGGTGTCGTTTCACCGCGATGAGCCGGGGCTCACGCACCAGGCCAAGATGCCCGACGTGCCGAAACCGGAAGAGCTGCCCAGCGAGAGCGAGATCAAACAGAGCGTGCTGCCGATGATGCCCGATCCGGTGCGGCGCTATTACGAGCGCGAGCGGCCGATCGAGCTGCGGCCGGTGGAATACGGGCGCTATCTCGGCCAGAAATACGAGGGCGACCGCTTTCACGTCTGGATCCGCGCCACCGGCAGGCTGCCGGATGAGCCGGCGATCCATCAATGCGTGCTGGCCTATGCCTCGGACATGACGCTGCTGGATGCCGCTTTGATCCCGCATGGCCGCACGGTGTTCGAGAAGCGCATCATGGCGGCGAGCCTCGACCATGCGCTGTGGTTGCACCGCCCGTTCCGGGCCGACGAGTGGCTGCTGTATGCCCAGGACAGCCCCAACCTCTCGGGGTCGCGCGGATTTTCCCGCGGCCTGATCTTTTCCCAGGATGGCACCCTGGTGGCCTCGGTGGCGCAAGAAGGCCTAGTGCGCGAACGGCGGGCAGAATCCTGAGGGCGACCGTCGATTTGCCGCTCCGGATGGCAGGCTTGTCCCCGCTCTGCCCACAGGTTGGGCACAACCCCGATTAAACGCTTAAGCTTTGGCCGTGATCCCGATATTGTGCGTCGGTCTGCCGCAGCGCCGGATTGCCAGGGCCTGTTGCACGCAGCGGATTTGAGCTTCGCCTGCGGTCCCGGGTCGGGCCGCCTCGCCACGGGATTTTATCCATGAAACTGGTCACCGCCATCATCAAACCATTCAAGCTGGAGGAGGTCCGCGACGCACTCACCGCCGCCGGCGTCCACGGCATGACAATCACCGAAGTCAAAGGTTACGGCCGCCAGAAAGGTCACAAGGAGATCTATCGCGGCGCCGAATACACCGTGAACTTCTTGCCCAAGGTGCGGATCGACGTCGCCGTCGACGACAATCAGATCGACAAGGTGATCGAGGTCATCACTAGCGCTGCCAAAACCGGGCAGATCGGCGACGGCAAGATTTTCGTCACGCCGATCGAACGTGCGGTGCGCATTCGCACCGGGGAAACCGATACCGACGCCTTGTGAGCGTCAGCCATAGAGGGGGGAATTCCATGGGTAAACAGGTGTTTCGAAGCCGCGTCGCACGCGGCGTCGCGGCGGCAGCGCTAGTGCTGGGCAGCGTGTCGTCCGCATTGGCGCAAGCCGCGCCGGCAGCGCCGAAGATCGACGGGGCTGACACCGCGTGGATGATCGCGGCCACCGGCCTCGTGCTGATGATGAGCATTCCGGGACTGGCGCTGTTCTATTGCGGCATGGTGCGCAAGAAGAACGTGCTCGCCACCATGGCGCAGACGCTGCTTTGCACCATGCTGTGCTCAGTGCTGTGGGTGGTGATCGGCTACAGCCTGGCTTTCAACGGCGATGGCGCTCTCATCGGCACATTCGAGCGGTTTTTCCTGATGGGCATCGGCATGGAGACGACAAGCAAGCTGGCGCCGACCATCCCCGAAATGCTGTTCATGGCCTACCAGATGACGTTTGCAATCATCACCGTTGCGCTGGTGGCCGGCTCGGTTGCCGACCGCATGCGGTTCTCCGCCTTCATCTGGTTCGCGGCCCTTTGGCTGATATTGGTCTACGTGCCGCTGGCGCATTGGGTGTGGGGCGGCGGCTTTCTCGGCGCGGCCGGCGTCTTGGATTTCGCCGGCGGTCTCGTGGTGCATCTAAACGCCGGCGTCGCCGGCCTGGTCGCTGCCTATGTGATCGGCAAGCGCCAGGGCTACGGCACCGAGAATTTCGCGCCTTACGATCTGTCGCTGGCGGTGATCGGCACCGGTCTGCTGTGGGTGGGCTGGTTCGGCTTCAATGGCGGCTCAGCACTCGGCTCCGGCTCGCGCGCGGCTTTCGCCATCGTCGCCACCCATCTCGCCGCTTGTATGGGTGCGCTCACCTGGATGGCGATCGAGTGGTGGACGCGCGGCAAGCCCTCGGTGCTCGGGATGATCTCCGGTGCGGTTGCAGGCCTCGGCACCATCACGCCGGCGTCTGGGTTTGTGCTGCCGTGGCACGGCCTGGTGATCGGCCTGATCGCCGGCGCCTTCTGCTTCTGGGCCTGCACCAAGCTCAAGCAGGCGCTCGGCTATGATGACTCGCTCGACGTGTTCGGCGTGCACGGCGTGGGCGGCGCCACCGGCACCATACTGACCGGCGTATTTGCCGTCGGAATGCTGTCGGCCACGCCGGAATCCCCCGGCGGGTCGTCCGGCCTGCTGGAAGGCAATGCCTGGCAGGTCGTGCTGCAAGGCTATGGGGTGCTCGTCACGCTGGTCTATGTGGCGGTGGTGACCTTCGTGATCCTCAAGATCATCGAATTCATCGTGCCGCTGCGGGTCAATCAGCAGAGCGAGATCGAAGGCCTCGACATCACCCAGCACGGCGAAGCCCTGCAATAGGCCACCGCGACATCACGAACCGGGTCAATGGCCGACATCGACGGCCATTGACCTATTTTTTTGGCCGCAGTTCGAGTGGGAACGCAGCCGATTGTGCACTTGGAATTATGGCTACGCCATCGCCCAAAACTTAGGCATACCTGACCCGACTTTGTGCGGTGCGCCAGCGCCACGCCGATACCGCCTGTCAGCAGAATAAAAATCATCATATATTCAACATCTTGGGCCTGCTTCGGCAACTGGCACGAGGTTTGATTCGTATCCTGCGGCATTGCCCGCCGGGACGACTGCGCGCGGCCATTGCCGAGATTAGTCCGCCCAACCCTGCAGCCCGCAGGACCGGGCCAAAGCGGGGGTCGAACCCATGAAAATTGTCATGGCCATCATCAAGCCTTTCAAGCTCGACGAGGTCCGTGACGCTCTTACCGCGATCGGCGTGCACGGGATGACCGTGACCGAGGTCAAAGGATATGGGCGTCAGAAGGGCCATACCGAAATCTACCGCGGCGCCGAATATGCCGTGAGCTTCTTGCCCAAGGTCAAGATCGAGGTCGCCGTCGCATCCGACCAGGTCGACAAGACCGTCGACGCCATCACCACGGCCGCGAAAACCGGCCAGATCGGCGACGGTAAGATCTTCGTGCTGGGTCTCGAGGCCGCCGTGCGCATCCGCACCGGCGAAACCGACACCGCAGCGCTCTGAACCCGCGCTCACATTCTTTGGACAGGAGATCCCTATGACGTTCAAGACTTGCTATCGCGCGGGACTGGCCGCACTCACGCTCGGCCTGCTCGCCGCGACACCGGCGTTGGCCGCGCCCACCGTCAACAAAGGCGACAACACCTGGATGCTGCTTTCGACCATCCTGGTGTTGCTGATGACAATTCCGGGCCTGGCACTGTTCTACGGCGGCCTGGCGCGTTCCAAGAACATGCTCTCGGTGCTCGCGCAGGTATTCTACACCGTGTGCATCGTGATCCTGCTCTGGGTGATCTACGGCTACAGTCTCGCCTTCACCGGCGGCTCTGCCTATATCGGCGGACTCTCAAAGGTCTTTCTGTCGGGCGTCACCGCCGACTCGATGGCCGCCACCTTCACCGCCGACGTCGCGATCTCGGAACTGATCTATGTCTGCTTCCAGGCGACCTTCGCGGCGATCACGGCCGCGCTCATTCTCGGCGCCTTTGCCGAGCGCACCAAGTTCGCCGCGGTGGCGGTGTTCATTCCGCTGTGGGTGACCTTCGTCTATTTCCCGATCGCGCACATGGTCTGGTACTGGGCGGGCCCTGACGCCATCGTGGAAGCCGCCAAGGCACTCGCCGCGGCTGCGGACGGTCCGGCCAAGGTGGCCGCGCAAGCCAAGCTCGACGCGGTGAATGCCGATTCCGGCTGGCTGTTCCAGTGGGGCGCCATCGACTTCGCCGGCGGCACTGTGGTGCATATCAATGCCGGCATCGCGGGCCTGGTCGGCGCGCTCGTGGTCGGCAAGCGCATCGGTTACGGCAAGGAGCTGATGCCGCCTCACTCGCTGACCATGTCGATGATCGGCGCCGCTCTGCTGTGGGTCGGCTGGTTCGGCTTCAATGCCGGCTCCAACCTGGAAGCCAACGGCACTGCCGCGATCGCATTGATCAACACCTTCGTCGCCACCGCGGCGGCGGCGATGTCTTGGATGTTCGCGGAATGGCTGCTGAAAGGAAAGCCGTCGCTGCTCGGCGCCATCTCCGGCTGCGTCGCGGGTCTCGTCGCGGTGACGCCGGCCTCCGGCTTCGCGGGCCCGATGGGGGCGCTCGTGCTCGGCCTGATCGCCGGCGTGATCTGCCTGTTCTTCTGCACCACCGTGAAGAACATGTTCGGCTACGACGACTCCTTCGACGTGTTCGGCGTGCACTGCATCGGCGGCATCACCGGCGCGATCCTGACCGGCATTCTGGTCAATCCCGCGCTCGGCGGCACCGGCGTGTTCGACTACACCGTCGGCAAGGTCGGCGAATATGTGATGAGCACACAGCTCACCGCACAGCTCGTTGCCGTGGTGACCGTCTTGCTGTGGTCGGGGATTGTTTCGTTCATCCTCTACAAGGTGGTGGACATCCTGGTCGGCCTGCGCGTCACGGTCGAGCAGGAACGCGAAGGCCTCGACATCACCGATCACGGCGAACGCGCCTACACGATGTGACGATAGATCCCGCCGCGCTCAACAGGCGCGGCGGATCGCACGTTACGGTTAGGGCGGACACCCGGCGCCGCCCTCGCCGTCGGGAGGCCTCGGTTCACCCCCGGGGCCTCCTATTTTTTAGCGTCCATGATTCTCTTTACCGCAAGTAATCACGCACCCTGCCCCCGATGGTTAATCGGGTCTTAACCTCGCCGCTCCTATGGTAGGAAACCATTGTGCGGCGGGTGCGCGCGCCGCTCACTTTGAGGAGTTGGAGCGCGTTCGCACGCAAAACCGGTTCTTACTTTTGCCGAACGCGCTCTTGTGCCGATGTACATGACCGCTGCCGAACGCGAGTCTCCGCCCTCGCCCGCCCGGGCTCTCGAAATGCGCTCGCCGTTCGTGCGCTTGCGCGAGCTGTTGGCCGACACCGAGCCGGGCAAGCCGGCGATCAGCCTGGCCGTCGGCGAGCCGCAGCATGCGGTGCCCTCGTTCGTTGGCCCAGTATTGGCCGGCGCGATCGGCGAATTCGGCCGCTATCCCTTGAACAAGGGGCTGGACGAGTTTTGCGCCGCCGCCGCCGCCTGGCTGGGACGGCGATTTTCCCTGCCCCGGCCGGTTGATCCGGCCAATGAGGTACTCGTGCTCAACGGCTCGCGCGAGGGACTGTTTCTTGCCGCCATTGCGGCCGCGCGCTGGGCCAAAGGCCGAGCTGGCCGCCCGGCGATCCTGATGCCCAATCCGTTCTACGGCGCCTACGAGGCCGGCGCCGTGGCCGCCCATTGCGAGCCGGTTTATCTGCCGGCCACCGCCGCCACCGGCTTCCTGCCCGACCTCGACACCCTCTCCGAAGCGCTGCTGGCGCGCACCGTCGCCTTCTATCTCGCCTCGCCGGCCAACCCGCAGGGCTCGGTCGCCGCACCATCGTATTTCGCACGGCTCGCCGAACTGGCGCGGCGCCACGGATTCCTGGTGTTCAGTGACGAGTGCTATTCGGAAATTTATACCGACCGCAAACCGCCGAGCATGCTGGAAGCAGCGGGAAGCGATTTCGAAAACGTGGTCGTGTTCCAGTCGCTGTCCAAGCGCTCCAACCTGCCGGGCCTGCGGGTCGGCTTTGCCGCTGGCGACAGGAATTTCCTCACCCGCTTTCTCGAGCTGCGCAACGTATCGTCGCCGCAAGTGCCGCTGCCGGCGCAGCGCGTGGCGATCGCCGCTTATGCCGACGAGAGCCATGTCGACGACAACCGGCGGCTCTATGCGCAGAAATTCGAACTCGCCGACCGCATCCTCGGCGAACGCTATGGCTACGCGCGCCCGGGAGGCGGATTTCTGCTCTGGCTCGACGTCTCGGCGCAGGGCGGCGACGAGGGCGTCGCGCTGAAACTCTGGCGCGACGCCGGCTTGCGTGTGGTGCCGGGAAGCTATCTGGCGCGAGAGCAGCCGGACGGCAGCAATCCGGGGGCGGGCTATATCCGCGTCGCCATGGTGCAGGACACGCCAACCACCGCCGAAGCGCTGCAGCGCCTCGTCGCGGTTTTGGGTTGAGGGCAGAGCGTATGTCGGCAATCGATCGCAGCATCGACAGCCTGAGCTTCCTCTCCGACGGCATGCGCGATGCGCTACGTCGGCGCCTGCGCGAGATCGCCGGCGTCGCGCTGATCGTGCTGGCGCTGCTGCTGGGCGCAGCGCTAGCCACTTGGTCGGTGCAGGATCCAAGCTTCAGCCACGCCACCAATACGCCGGTGCGCAATCTGCTGGGAATCGGCGGCGCCACCGTCGCCGACCTCTTGATGCAATTGCTTGGCCTCGCTGCCGTCGCACTGGTCCTGCCGATTGCGCTGTGGGGCTGGCGGCTGGCCAGCCACCGGCCGTTGCGGCGGGAGCGCATCCGGCTCTTGGTGTGGATTGCCGCGATGTTACTGGCGGCCGCCTTTGCCGCCTGCCTGCCGCGCAGTCCAGCCTGGCCATTGCCGGCTGGATTGGGCGGCGTTGTCGGCGACGGCTTGCTGCGGCTGCCGCTCTGGCTTGCCGGCAGTCACGCGGTGCTGACCAAGCTCGCAGTGGCCGCCCTCACCGGCTGCGGCGCCTTGCTCGCCTTCGCCATTGCCGCGGGCTTCGGCTGGCAGGAGCCGCGCCAAGAACGCGACCAAGAACGTAAAGACGACGTCGAAGATAAGGAAGAGCGCGCCTCGATCTCGCTCGGCTGGATCACCCACGGCCTGCTCAGCCTGAAATGGCGCATCGCCCGCCTGTTTACGCGGCGGACGCCGGCGCGCGCGCCGGTGCAACGCGAGCCCGTGCGTTACGAGCGGGCGGAGCCGCGCTTTGACGACAGCAGCCGTGTCCCGCTGCAGCCGCGGCTCGATTTCGGCGACGAGATCGACGAGGACGAGGATGAGGACGAGGATCCGGCGCCGCGGCGCCGCAAGCCGCGCGCTGCGCCCAAGCCGCGCCGCTCAGGCGGCGGCTATGTGCTGCCGTCGGTAGAATTTCTGTCGGTGCAAAAGGCGCGCGAGCGCTCGACGCTGACCTCCGAGCAGATTCAGGAGAACGCCACCGCTCTGGAAAGCGTGTTGGGCGACTTCGGCGTGCGCGGCGAGATCATCGATGCGCGGCCCGGCCCGGTGGTCACGCTCTATGAGCTGGAGCCCGCGCCCGGCATCAAATCGTCGCGCGTCATCGGACTGTCCGACGACATCGCCCGTTCCATGAGCGCGCTGTCGGCCCGTGTCGCGGTGGTGGCCGGGCGCAATGTCATCGGCATCGAGCTGCCGAACCCGACTCGCGAAAAAGTCTATCTGCGCGAGCTGTTGTCGAGCGACGATTACGAGGATACCGCGGCCAAGCTGCCGCTTTGCCTCGGCAAGACCATCGGCGGCGAATCGGTGATCGTCGATCTGTCGCGCATGCCGCATCTGCTGATCGCCGGCACCACCGGCTCAGGCAAGTCGGTCGCCATCAACACGATGATCCTCAGCCTGGTTTACCGGCTCAAGCCGGAGCAATGCCGGCTGATCATGGTCGATCCGAAAATGCTCGAACTCTCCGTCTATGACGGCATCCCGCATCTGCTTACGCCGGTGGTGACCGATCCGAAGAAGGCCGTCGTCGCGCTCAAATGGGCGGTGCGCGAGATGGAGGAGCGCTACAAGAAAATGTCGAAGCTCGGCGTGCGCAACATCGAGGGCTACAATGCGCGGGTCGCCGAAGCCAAGGGCAAGGGTGAGAAGCTCAGCCGCACCGTGCATACCGGCTATGACCGCGAGAGCGGCGAAGCGATCTACGAAGAGGAGCAGCTCGATCTCGAAGCCTTGCCCTTCATCGTCGTCATCGTGGACGAGATGGCGGACCTGATGATGGTCGCCGGCAAGGACATCGAAGGCGCCGTGCAACGTCTGGCGCAGATGGCGCGCGCTGCCGGCCTCCACGTCATCCTGGCCACCCAGCGGCCGTCGGTCGACGTGATCACCGGCACCATCAAGGCGAATTTCCCGACCCGCATCTCGTTCCAGGTGACCTCCAAGATCGACAGCCGCACCATTTTGGGCGAGATGGGCGCCGAGCAGCTCCTCGGGCAGGGCGACATGCTCTACATGGCGGGCGGCGGACGCATCAGCCGCGTGCACGGGCCGTTCGTCGCCGACGACGAGGTCGAAAAGGTCGTGCGGCACCTCAAGTCGCAGGGCACGCCGCAATACCTCGAAGCCGTGACCGTCAGCGAGGAGCCCGAGGAGGGCGAAGACGGCGCGGTGTTCGACAATTCCGCGATGGGCCAGACCAACGATCTCTATTCGCAGGCCGTCGCAATCGTGATGCGCGACCGCAAGGCTTCCACCAGCTACATTCAGCGCCGGCTGCAGATCGGCTACAACCGCGCCGCCTCGCTGATGGAAAAGATGGAGCTGGAAGGCATTGTCGGGGCGGCAAACCATGCCGGAAAACGCGAAATTCTCGTAGGC
>JBKKAF010000103.1:0-38160 GCA_046714775.1 Xanthobacteraceae bacterium
GGTGCCGATCATCATCAAGTCGCTGCTGTTCAAGTAAGAGCGGCTTGCGACGTTTGCTTCCCGGCTCTCCACGCCTCCTGACTCCTTGAAACCATTGGACGGCTAGCATCCGGTCGCTCCGCGACACGGCTAGCATCCAGTCGCTCCGCGACAAAGTGTATAGCTCACAGCCGCGCCATGTTCGGCCTCACCTGCCTCTCAGCTGAAATGACGCAGGCGGCCGGTGGCAGATCGCGTGCAGGAATGGTAGGTAGGACTAACCCCGATGCAACGCGCGGGGACCGAAACTTTGGGAGGAATTCGATGCTCAAGACGGTGACAACCGCACTCCTCGGACTAGTTGCGCTCACTGGAGCAACCGCAGACCGCGCGCAGGCACAAGCCGCACCGTATCCCCATAAGGTGGTGGCGCTGGTAACCCATTCGAGCCCGGGTGGCGGCAGCGACGTGTTCCTGCGCGAAATGACCAAGCATCTCAGCAAATATATCGGCGCGACCTTTGTAGTAGAGAACGTGCAGGGCGGCAGCGGCGCCCGCGCAATATCAAAGCTCGCCACCAGCAAGCCCGACGGCAGCATCTTCTATGCCACCACGCCGACCTACATCTACACGTCGCTGATGAGCAAGCCCACGCACAGCTACCGCGATCTCGAGCCGCTGGTGAACTTCTTCACCGATGCGGAGGTCGTCTATACCCGCGCTGACGGGCCCTTCAAGACGATGAAGGACGTCATCGCGCATGCCAAGGACAAACGCGGCCGCTGGGGCGTCGCCAATCCGGCGTCACTGGAGCGTCAGGCAGCCGAACGGCTCAAGGTGGCCGCAGGCGTCAATGCCGCGGTGGTGTCGCATGAGGGCGGCGGCGATCTGATGATCAACGTGCTCAACGGCACCCTCGACATCGGCGTCGGCGAAATCCAGGAGCTGCGATCGCAACTCGAGGGCAACAAGATCCGCCTGCTGGCGACCTTTAACGCCGAGCGGCTGGAGGGCTATCCGCAAGTGCCCACGGTGAAGGAGTCAGGTTACGATGTCGTCCTGAAGAAGTTCCGCGGCCTGGCCGGTCCAAAGGGCTTGCCCCCGGAGATCATCGCGATCTGGGAAAAGGCCGTGCCGCAACTCCTTGCCGACCCGGCCTATAAGAAAGTCTATGCCGCAGAGAGCCTGGTGGCGGATTTCGTGCCGCACGCAGCCTATGTGAAGTTCGTCGACGAGTTCGGCAAATCATCGGAAAGCTTCCTGAAGGAGAGCGGCGTTCTGAAGTAATACCGTCGACGCGATCGATCATCTCTCGGATACCTCCCGGATGAACAAGGACATCCTCAGCGGCGGCGTGTTGCTCGCCGTCGCTGGGCTCTACTATCTCGGCACGCGTCAAATAGCGCGCAGCAGTCTTGAGGACGGTGTCGGCGCCGACGGCCTGCCGGTCGTCCTCTCAATCCTACTTGCAGGCCTCGCGGTGCTGTTGATTCTGCGCAGCCTCATCGTCGCGAGACCAGGCGGCGGCACAGCGGCGGCGGACGGCGAATACCACGCGAAGTTCACACGCGCGCTGGGCCTCCTTGCCATCGCCGGTGGCTATGCCGTGGTCGCGCCGATCATCGGCTATGTCCCGGCGCTTGCTCTGCTGATCGCAGCCGTCGCACTCTATGAGGGCGCGCGGCCTTCATGGCGCTTGGCCATCATTGCCGCCCTCGGCGCCGGCGGATTCTGGCTATTTTTCGTCTGGCTGCTCGGTGTCGAGCAACCGAGCAGTCTGCTGTTCTAACCACCGGCCGCGCCATGAACGATCTCATTCAGGCTTTCACGATGCTGGGAACGACTTATGTCATTCCCGCCGCGATGGCCGGTCTGATCTGGGGAATCATCGGCGGGGCGCTGCCGGGAATCTCGGCGTCGGTGACCATGGCGCTGATCCTGCCCTTCACCTACACCATGGATCCGGTCTCGGCGATCGTGCTGCTCGCGGCCACTTATATTGGCGCTGAATACGGTGGATCGATCCCCGCCATCCTGATCCGCACGCCGGGCACGAATTCGGCGGCCGCCACCGTGATCGACGGCTACGAGATGAAGCGCCAGGGCCGCGCCGGCGAAGCGCTCGGCATTTCGCTCTGGTCTGGAATTGTCGGCAGCCTGTTCGGGCTCACCATGCTGGTGCTGCTGACCGAGCCGCTAGCCCGCATTGCGCTCGCCTTCACCCCGATGTCCTATTTCGCGCTCGGTATCCTCGGCCTGAGTATCATCGCGTCTTTGTCGGGCGGATCGCTTTTGAAGGGCATGATCGCAGCCACCATCGGCGTCATGGTGGCCACGGTCGGCACCGACCCGATTTCCGGCGTCAGCCGCTTCACGTTCGGGCTGCCCGAACTGCTCGGCGGTATCAAGCCGATCCTGATCATGGTCGGCCTGTTTGCCGTGAGCGAGCTGTTGCGCCAATCCGGCTCGAAGGGCCTCGAAGCGGCCGGCGAGATCGTGCGTATCAAGCTGCCGAATTTCCTGACGATGCGGAAGATCGGCAAGGCGCAGGGCATCGGCTGCGTCGTCGGTCTGTTTGAGGGGCTGATGCCGGGCGGCGGCGGCTCGATCGCCGCGTTCCTGTCCTACAACGAGGCCAAGCGCTGGTCGCGTTATAAAGAGGAGTTCGGGCGCGGTTCGGTGGAAGGCATCGCGGCGCCGGAAGCCGCCAATAACACCGTGGCGAGTGCGTCGCTCATTCCGCTGCTGAGCTTCGGAATCCCCGGCTCGAATTCGGCTGCGGTTCTGCTGGGCGGACTGCTGATCCACGGATTGCTGCCGGGCCCGCGGTTGTTCGAAAAAAACGCTGACGTGGTGCTCGGGCTCTATACCGGCTCTTTCGTGGCCACGGTGTCGCAACTCGTCGTCGGCATTCTGATTTTGCCCCTGTGCATCTGGCTGGTGAACCGGCCGCGACCCTACCTCGCCGCCTTCATATTCGCCTTGGTATTGTCCGGCATCTTCACCATCAACAGCAGCGTCATCGACCTGGGGATCGTGCTGTTCACCGGCCTTGTCGGTTACATCATGCTGCTCACCAAGTTTCCGTTTCTGCCGGCCATCCTCGGGGTGGTGATGGGACCGATCGTGGAGTCCAACTATCGACGCTCGTTACTGCTCTCCGGCGGCGATCACGGCATCTTTCTGGAAGACGGCATCGCGATCGGCCTGCTGATCGCCTCCATCGTATTCGTGGTCATTTCCGTCGTGCGCGAGGTTCGCGAGGCCCGCGCGCTGCGACGTGCCGTCCCGGCCGCGTGATGCGCGCCAGAAAACCACCAAGCCCGCGCCTCCCCGCCATTGCGGAACAAGAATTCAGTCCCGCCCAGCGCGCCCTGATCGCCGCCCTCCAGGCCGGTCCGCGCGGGAAGGCAATGGCCGGCCAGGATTTCAACCGGGGTCCGTTCGCCGCGTTCCTGCACGCGCCCGCATTCGGCAAGCACGCGCAAAGGCTGGGCGCCCATTGCCGCTATCGCAGCGGATTGCCGCCGCGGCTGTCGGAATTCGCCATCCTGGTCACGGCGCGGCTGTGGCGCGCGCAGTTCGAGTGGGCGGCTCACGTTGGCATCGCCGAGCGCGCCGGCGTCAAGCCGGCGACGACCCGCGATGTATGCGCCGGGCGGCGCCCCAAGGCGGCGCCAGGCGACGAGCGCGCGATTTACGACTTCATCAAAGAGTTGCATGACAGAAAGCGCGTCGGCGACAAGACCTATGCCCGTGTCAAAGCCGTGCTGGGCGGCGATGCCGCCATGGTCGAGCTGGTCGGTATCCTCGGTTATTACGCCTTGGTGGCCATGATGCTCGACGTATTCCGCATGCCGCCGCCGGCCGGCGCGCGGCTGCCGTTCGCGGAACCGAAAGCCGTTCGGAAGCGGCCGGCCTAGGCGACTTCCTAGGCGACTTGGCCGACAGCGCCGGAAGCCTGCGCCGCAGCGGCTTCGCCGGCAGACACGGCTTGCGGACGCGCCTTGTTCACGCGCTGGTTCAGCAGGTCAAGGAAGCGCTCCTGCGGCATCGGCGGAGCGATCAACACGCCTTGTCCGAAATCACAGCCCATGACCATCAGCGCCTGCAGATCGGCCTGGCGCTCGATGCCTTCCGCCACCGCGGCGCTGCCGAAGCGATGCGCGAGATCGACCGCGGTCTGGCAGATCGCGGCATTGGTCGCATCGGTGGCGCAGTTTTGCACGAAGCTCTGGTCGAGCTTGAGCTCGGCGAAGGAAAGATCGCGCAGGCTGGAGAATGACGAATAGCCGGCGCCGAAATCGTCGATCGAGATCTTGATCCCACTGGCCTGCAGCTCGGTCGCGATCTTTTGCGCCAACGCGATGTCGCGGACGATCTGGTCCTCGGTGATTTCCAGAATGATGCCCGGCCAGCGGTCGGAGCTCGGCCGGTGTTGCTCGACCAGCTCCGTGATCGGAAGCCGCACCAGCACGCTGACCGGAAGGTTGATCGCGAGATGGAGGTTGAAGCCAGCCTCGTCGAACATCGACCAGTTGCGAAGCGTGGCGACCAGCGCATGCTCGGTCAGCCGCTCGACGCTGCCCTCGGTGACGTCGGGCAGAAAACTGCCGGACAGCAGCACGCCGAGGCTCGGATGCCGGATGCGCGCCAAGGCTTCGGCGCCAGCCAGGCATTTACGCTTGAGGTCGATCTTGGGCTGATACCAGATTTCGAACCAGCCGTTGTGCAGCGCCTCGTCGATCGCGATGCGCGGGAGCGGCGGCTGCGCGGACATGGAATCGACCAGCGAGCGGCGCTCGTCATCTCCGAGCTTTTCGATCGGGCCGGACCAGCTTCTGGGCTCGTTTTCCGTAGGACGTGGTGCCATGGGGGCCCTCTCGCGCCGTGAGCGGTCCCTGCTATAGGCCGACTGTCTTAACCGTTGGTATTTAAGGGCTAATTTTGGGTAATTTTTTACCGCGGGCGCCGCCGATTGCCGGTCCCGTTCGCGCCAGCGGTGGCCTGTTTCGGGGCCGCTCAGTTGCAATCAATGGCCGGAATGGGTGCCGTGCTCCGCGCCCCCGGGGGCGCCCAAAGCCTCGACCACATATTCGATCTCGACCTTGCCGGCCTGCTCGAACACCAGCGTGCCCTTGACGCGCTCGCCTTTTGCCAGCGGCTGCCGCAGGTCCAGCAGCATGACATGGAATGATTCCGGCTTCAGCTCGACGGTTTCGCCCGGCTTGATCTCCAGGCCGCCGCTGACCGGCCGCATGATCATGACGTTCTGCTCCGTGGTCATCTGATGGACCTCGAAGCGCCCGGCAACGGTTGACGAGCCACCGATGAGCCGGTCGGAAACCGTTCCATGGTTGCGGATCGTCATATAGCCGCCGGCCACCTTGGCGCCCTTCGGTGTCGCGCGTGTCCACGGGTGGACGATTTGGATCGAGCCGGCGGTATAGTCGTGGGCGGCGGCCAAATCGAAGGCCGCAAGCAGCGCGGTACACGATGCGGCGGCGACGACGAACTTGCGGCACAATCTGGCATGCATGGCGACGTGATAGCCGCCGAATGCCGCTACGTCCATGCCTGGCTGCGAATTCCTGCGATGCGTTTAGGCGGAGGCTGGATACCGGCGCGAGAGCAGGGTCCGCCGGATCATGCGTTGGATGACCTCGACGAGGCCTGTGGGCTTAAATCCGCGCGCTCGATTGCGCGCGCCGATCAGAAAGACGATGCGCTGGCGGTCGCGCACCCGGCGATAGGCATCCGCAACCGGCAGGACCGGATCCCAGGCATCAAGCGCATGCCCGCCGACCCCGCTGATATCCACGATGGAAAAATTCTCGGCGCGCATGAGCTCCTCGATAGAGCCGAAACGAAGATTGAACACGCCGTAATGAAACTCGCCCATGCCACCCGCGACCTGGTCGAAACGCGCTTCGAGCTCGGACGTGATGTGCCGGCGGGCGTCCCGGTAGAGCCCGCCCGCCCGCTGACTGCCGATCAACGCGATCTGCACGACATCGCCGCGCGCGGGGACGCGGCTCAGGCCGGCCACGGAGAGACCCTGGTGACTGGGGTCGCGTCCAAGATGCAGGCGCGCCTTCCATTGCGCCCGCTGATCCTTCTCGATCAGGGCGCGTACCGAAAGGCGGCCGTCGCCGACCACATGCGGACAATAGCGAAATGACAGCGACAATATGCGACCGTTCGGTTCGCCCGGCAGCCGCGCATAGACAACGGCAGCCTCGCCCACATGCGGCACGAACCGCTGCAGGATCAACCGCTCGCCGCCTGGGAAGCCGCGCAGATAGTCGCGCAACGCAGTGACATCATCGATCCGGCGCACGCCGTAGCCCTGCCAGCCGATATCGGGCTTGGCGACCAGCGGAAATTCCAATCCGGCCTCGCCAAGCTGACGCAAGGCGTGATCGAGATCGATGTAAAGACTGCCTGCCTCGGTCGCGCGCCGCAGCACCACAAAATCGGCAACCCAGCGCCGATCGTTCGCGGCCACGCCGGTCAAACGTTCGCTTTTCGAACCGCCGCCCATGCCGCCGGCGGCTATCTTAGGATTGGCCGCGGTCGGCAGCGTGAAACAGCGGTGACGCAAGGCAAAGCCGATCCAACTCAGAACCAAGGGAAAGTAGAACAGGACCGGCGGAATGCGTTCAGCCAATGCGATCTTGCGCGGCATGCCGGTGAGTGCCGGCATTCCGCCATAGCGGTTTGCGGTCGCCATTTCTCTGCCGGTCTTGGACGTGACCTGGAAGGCGAACACCCGTTGGCGCACGAACGCCAACGCCGCCCAGGCGACCCCCAGGAAAGGCCAGGTCCAAAGGCCGACGCGGTCATCGAGCGCATCACCGAAGACCACCGTGAGAAACAGCATGAGCGGCAGGTAGCAGGCCGAGACGACGACGCTGGCGACCGTGAAGCGCAACAACGGCACGCGTGTCCAGCCGCAGGCGATGAATGCGATAACGGCGGCGCCGGGCACGACGCGGCAAAGCACCATCAATCCGAACAAATTGCGTTTGAGGATTTCACCGAAATCCTGCACGCGCTCGCCGACCGCCCATCGGCTGAGCCATGGCAAATGCCGGGCGGCGGCGCCGATGCCGTACAGGGCAAAATCGCTCGCCAGCATGCCGCCATAGATGCTGATCGCGACGACGCCCACCGGCATCAGGTTGTTGACGACGATGTAGCCGCCAAGAATGATGGCGAGGTCTTCGTGAGCGAAGGGCAGGACCAGCAGGGAAAACAGCTGGGCGACTTTCGAAGGATCGAAATCCGCGAAGTACCCCCATACCGTCAGAACGTCGTTCACCGACCGCCTCACCCAACAGCAGCGTTTCCTGCCTCCCGGCGCGTGGCCGGAAGGGTCTGTCAGGCGGCCTTGCCGGCCGTCCCCCGCGGCGCATAGCCGCGGTAATTATTGGCTCAGGGCAAGTACTTGGCCGGTGGATGCTGGATTCTCGTGTGTTGCTATCCACGCCCGGAATGCGGGATAAACTCTGGCGTAGTCTGACCCCGGCGGCAAGCCGCTTGCTGCAATGATCGGGTCGGTTGGTAACCGGCGCCAGCGCCGATTCCCCGCAACTGCGCAATCTATCGATGCATGACAGAGCTGCTGCCGAGATAAGTTGCGCGGCACTCTACGCCGGCGCGTGGTAGTGTTTCGGCCTCGGCCAGCCGAAAACAAGCTGCGGAATCAATTTGACGGATTGATCCAACTGTAATGTCAGATCGTTCCTCACCGCCCGACGATGACAGCCGTATCGTTCGCTTCCGGCCGCGCGGCAGCAGGCTCCGTGCGGGATGGCGCTGGCCTTCATCGCAAGACAAGCTTGGCGATTCCCCCGTCAACGGTCTTGCAAAATATGAGCGCGGTGAAGGCGAGGACGATTACCGTCATCGCATGAAGATGAACGTGCTCGCGCTCACCTTCACCGTGCTGTTGATGGCCGCCGGCATTTGGCTGGTCAGCAAGCTTGCCGACCTCCGCAAGGCGCAGGACTGTGTGATGTCCGGCCGTAAGGATTGCGCGACGGTGCAATTGCCTCCGCGCTAGCTACTCAGCGGACGCGCTGCGTGATGAACCTTCGACGTTGAGGGTAACCTGGGTGAGCCCCGAGAAGCCGAGCGCACGGGCGCCGGCCGGCGTCAGGTCGATTACCCGGCCGCTAATGAAAGGGCCGCGATCGTTGATGGTCACCATGACCGAGCGGCCGTTCCTTTTGTTGGTGACGCGCACCTTGGTGCCGAAGCGCAGCGTGCGGTGCGCAGCCGTCAATGCGCCGTCGCTGAGCTTCTGCCCGCTTGCAGTCTTAGTGCCAGTCCGCGTGGAATAGACCGACGCAATGCCGCTCTGTTGAGCGGAGGCGGGCGTGATGTTGAGGGAAAGAACTGGAAGGGCGGTGACGGCGGCAAGCAAAAAGGTCTGCTTGAGTTTCATTATGGCTCCCGTGTTTCATTGCGACAGAATCATTTCTGTCGCGTTCGGTTGTCGTTCACGGGTCGGCGTTTGATGTTTCAATGAGGCGACAAGAGGGCGGCAATGACGCGCTTTCACGGAGCTTACGCGACGTAAATCTGCTGCGGCTCCTTGAGGCGTCTCCACAATCGTCAACGGACGAGGTCCCACGGCGGTTGGCTCCGGTGCGGACGCAGTATTGAACCGCCTCAATGCTCAACAGGTTCCGGCCACAGCGCGAGCCGGCCGGCATTGAACTCCCCTGCCCGCTCCGCTATACGGGCGAATAACGCAGCGGCGGGTGGGCGCGCGGGGCAACCATCTCGAATTCGCAGCCTGAAAACCCTATACCGGGCAGGGATTTACCGATGTCATCGACCTTCGACACCGTGGCCAATATCATTGCCGAAACCTGCGATATTCCCCGCGAGAACATCAAGCCGGAAAGCCACGCGATCAACGACCTCGGTATCGACAGCCTCGACTTTCTGGACATCGCATTCGCCATCGACAAGGCATTCGGAATCAAGATGCCGCTCGAGCAGTGGACGCAGGAGGTCAACGAAGGCAAAGCCACCACCGAGCAGTACTTCGTGCTCGGCAACCTTTCCGCCCGCATCGACGAACTTGTCGCTGCCAAGGGAACGTGAACTCGGACGGGCATGCGTCTCGAGTATTTCCAGCTCATCGACCGCGTCGTCGCCATCGACCTCAAGGGCCGGACGATCCAGGTCGAAGCGACGGTTCCGACCACGTCGACCATTTTCGAAGGCCACTTCCCCGGCTATCCGCTGATGCCCGGCGTGCTGCTGCTCGAAGCGATGGCGCAGACCTCCGGTTGGCTGATCATCGGTCTCACCAAGTTTACCCGCATGCCGTTTCTCGCCGCCTTCAAGGAGGCCAAGCTGCGCTCTTTCGTGACACCCGGCCAAACACTCGCGCTGTCCGCATCCATGGTGCACGAAGGATCCGGCTTCTCCATCGTCAAGGCGGAGGGCCGGGTCGACGGCAACCTCGTCTGCAACGCCGAGATCACGTTCCGGGTGGTCGAATTTCCCACGCCACAGTTCCGCGTCAGCATGGAGGCGACCGCACGGGCGATCTCCTTCCCGATGGAGGCGCCGGCCGATGGCTGACGCTCCGCGCGACACGCAACGCGAGACCTGGATCACCGGCGTCGGCATCGTCTCCGGCCTCGGTGAGGGGCCGGACATGCATTGGCAGCGTCTCAACGAGGCGCCGCCAAAGCCCGACACCGGAACCTGGGCGCCTTTCGCCGTTCACCGGCTGGCGCTGGTCGATCTCGACAAGCAGATTCCGAAAAAGGGCGACCAGCGGCAGATGGAACCGTGGCAGCGGATCGGCTGCTACGCCGCCGGGCTCGCACTCGACCACGCCGGAGTCAAAGGCAATGCCGATCTGCTCGCGCAGATGGATATGATCGTTGCAGCGGGCGGCGGCGAGCGCGACGAAGCGGTGGACCTTTCGGTGCTCTCCGGCCTGCTGCAAGCAGAGCAGCCTGGCACTTTCCTGAATGAACGGCTGATGAGCGACCTGCGCCCGACTTTGTTCCTGGCGCAGCTTTCCAACCTGCTGGCCGGCAATATTTCGATCGTGCACGGCGTGACCGGCTCGTCGCGAACCTTCATGGGGGAAGAGGCTGCCGGCGCCGACGCGGTCCGGGTCGCGCTCGCACGCATCGGTGCAGGTCAAAGCAAGATCGCACTGGTGGGCGGCGCCTATAATGCCGAACGCTACGAGGTCGTTCTGCACTACGCGATGGGAAATGCCGCGTGGAAGGGCGAGCCGCGGGGGATTTGGCAGCGCGCCGATGCCGGCGGCGGCATGTCGCTGGCATCGGTCGGCGCCTTTCTGGTGATGGAAGAGGCCGGTCATGCCAAGGCGCGCGGCGCGAAGCCGCTAGCACGGCTGCGCGCGGTCGAGACGCAGCAGACAAGACGCAAGCCCGGCACGGTCACCAGCGCGTTGCAGAGCATGTGGGCCAAGCTCGCACCGAACATCGATCCTGCCGGACTTGCCGTCGTATCCGGCGCCAGCGGAGTGGCGCCGCCCACTGCCGAGGAACAAGCGTTCCTGGCCGCTCATCGGGACCTTGCGGTGCGCGCGACCGGCAGCCATATCGGTCACGGACTCGAGCCGCAGTTTCCCATGAACATCGCCCTTGCGGCGGTTGCGCTCGGCCGCGGCCGGATGTTCTCGTCTTTCGACACTTCCGGCTTCGAGCGTGCTATGGATGCCCCGCTCAAACAGGTCGCAGTCACCGGAGTCGGTCACTGGCGCGGCGAAGCGCTGGCGCTGCTCGAAACGGTGCATTGAAGGAGAAGCGCGATGGCGCCCACCCGTGATCAGGCTGGCCGACCGATCGTCGTCGTCACCGGCGCCGGTGTAGTGACCTCGCTGGGGATCGGCAAGGCCGAGAACTGGGACAAGCTCACGGCAGGAGCATCCGGCATTCGCGCCATCACCCGTTTTCCGACCGAGGGCCTGAAGACCCGGATTGGCGGCACCATCGACTTCATCCCGATGGAGAATTTGAGCGCGCCTGCGCTATCGCAGCGGCTCGCCGAAATCGTCGCCGAAGAGGCGATTGCGCAGGCCGGCATCGGCGCGCGCGGGGACTTTCCAGGCCCGCTGTTTCTGGCCGTGCCACCGGTGGAAATGGAATGGGCGCAGCGCCAGGAGCTCGGGCAAGCGGCCGGCGCCAATGCGGCGCTCCACAATAATGACCTGATGCGTGTGGCCGAGACCGGACGGTTCACGCATGTTTACGAACGTTTCCTGTTCGGCTCGGTCGCGGACGGGCTGGCCGAGACATTCGGCACCAAAGGCTCGCCGATCTCGCTGTCCACCGCCTGCGCGTCCGGCGCCACCGCCATCCAGCTTGGCGTCGAGGCGATCCGCCGCGGCGAAGCGGACGCTGCGCTGTGCATCGGCACCGATGGATCGGTCAACACGGAGTCGCTCATTCGTTTTTCTCTGCTCTCTGCGCTGTCGACCGCCAACGATCCGCCGCAAGGCGCCGCCAAACCATTTTCCAAGAACCGCGACGGCTTCGTGATGGCGGAAGGCGCCGGCGCGCTGGTGCTGGAAAGCCTGGAGCACGCCCAGGCGCGTGGCGCCAAGATCCTCGGCGTGCTGAAGGGCTGCGGTGAAATGGCGGACGCCTTTCACCGCACCCGTTCGAGCCCGGACGGCAAGCCGATCATCGGCTGCATGCAGAACGCGCTCGCCGATGCCGGGCTGACGCCCGACGACATCGACTACATCAATCCGCACGGAACCGGCACGCCTGAAAACGACAAGATGGAATGTCTCGGCGTGACGGCAGTGTTCGGCGAGCGCGCCAAGCAGATCCCGATGTCGTCCAACAAGTCGATGGTGGGCCATACCTTGTCGGCGGCCGGCGCGGTCGAAGCGGTATTCACGCTGCTGACGCTGGACCGCGGGCGGATTCCGCCGACCATCAATTACAATGTACCCGATCCGGCGCTTGCGCTCGACGTCGTGCCCAACGTGGCGCGCGACGCCAAGATTCGCCACGCGCTGTCCAATTCCTTCGGCTTCGGCGGCCAGAACGTATCGCTTGTCATGGGGCGCGAGCCCACGTGATGGCCGGCCTTCGCTGAATAGCCCCACTGTCGCGTTCCGGAGACACGGCCCCGATGCGTGCGCTCACTCTTGTCGCCGATCGCAAGCTCGAACTGGTCGAGCTTGCGCCCCCACCGCCGCCAGCGGCGGGCGAGCTGCAGATCCGCGTCAAAGCGGTGGCGCTCAACCATATCGACGTCTGGGGCTGGCGCGGTATGGCCTTCGCCAAGCGCAAGATGCCGCTGGTGATCGGCGCCGAGGCCGCGGGCGAAGTGGCTGCTGTCGGTGCGGGTGTGACCGCGTTTAAGCCGGGCGATCCAGTCGTCATGTACGGCGGGCTGACCTGCGGGAGCTGCAAGGCCTGTCGCGAAGGCCGCGACAATCTGTGCGAGAACGTCGCCGGCATCATGGGCTTTCACATCGACGGCTTCGCCCGCGATCTTCTCAATATGCCGGCGCGGCTGGTCATTGGCGTGCCAGCGGGCGTGAGCTTCCGCGACGCTGCGTGCGCGCCGATCGCCTTTTCGACGGTGCAGCATATGCTGTTCGACAACGCCAGACTGGAGCCGGGCGAAACCGTGCTGGTGCATGCCGGCGGCTCCGGCATCGGCAGCATCGCCATCAAGATGGCGAAGGCGATCGGCTGCACCGTCATCACCACGGTCGGCGACGACACCAAGGCGGAGAAGGCCAGAGCGCTCGGCGCCGATCATGTGATCAACTACCGCACCGAGCGGTTCGAGGGCGTGGTGCGCAAGCTCACCGCCAAGAAAGGCGTCGACGTGGTATTCGAGCATGTCGGGCAGGAAACCTTCCAAGGCTCGCTACTGTGTCTCAAGCGCGGCGGACGGCTGGTGACCTGCGGAGCGACATCGGGACCTTCGACCACCTTGAACCTGATGCAACTCTTTCAGCAGCAGTATCGCATCATCGGTTCGTTCGGCGCCTCGATACGCAACATCGCCGAGAGCCTGGCCAAGATGGCCGCCGGCATGCAGCCGGTGATCGACAGCGAATTCCCCCTGAGCGAGGTCGAGCGCGGTCTTGCGCGGCTCGAAAACCGGCAGGTGTTCGGCAAGATCATCGTGACGTTCTGAGCACGCGGCGGGACGCCAATCCATGAGCAACCTGCCAAGACGCCTTGCACGGAGGCTCGGCCGCCGCCTCAAGGCCATGACCGACGCGATCGCCGGTTGGGGCGCGGTCGCGTTGTTCCGTCTGTTTCGCTTGACCGACCGCAAGCGCACCGCCGAGCTCTTGGCCTGGCTGATGCGCAAGATCGGCCCCTGGCTGCCCGAGCATCGCACCGGGCAGCGCAATCTCGCGGCAGCGTTTCCAGACAAGTCGGCGGCAGAGATCGAGCAGATTCTTACCGGGGTCTGGGACAATATCGGCCGCGTGGCGATTGAATTCGTGCATCTCGATCGGATGCAAGTCCTCGACTTCGAACGGCCAGGCCCGGCCGACGTCATCTACGACCGGATATCCTTCGAGCGCTTCAACACTATTCGCGCCGCGCCGCGGGCGACATTGTTTTTCGGCGCGCATCTCGCCAATTGGGAAGTGCCCGCTTTGGCCGGCGCATTCTACAAGATCGACATGGCGGTGCTTTTTCGCCGGCCGAATGTCGCCGCCGTCGGCAACGCCATCCTGAAAATGCGCTCGGGCCTGATCGGCAAGCTGGTGCCGACCGCGCTTGACGCACCGGTCCGCCTTGCCCGCATGTTGGAAGGCGGCACGCATGTCGGCATGCTGGTCGACCAGCATGATTACAACGGCGTCGACGTCACGTTTTTCGGCCGCACCTGCAAGGCCAATCCCTTGATTGCCCGCCTGGCGCGTGTCCTCGACTGCGATATCCGGGGCGTGCGAATCGTGCGCCAGCCCGACGGCCATCATTTCTGGGGTGAAATCACCGAGCCGATCGAGCGCCCGCGCGAACAGGACGGCAGGGTCGACATCCAGCGCACCATGCAGGCGATCACGTCGGTGGTGGAGGACTGGGTGCGCGAGCATCCCGAGCAGTGGCTGTGGGTCCACCGCAGGTGGCGATAGGATTGCCATACCCCGAGGTAGACTTCGCTACCCGGCCCGCCTAGGGTGCCCCCCTCTCGGGTACAGGGTGGGCGAGTCCATGTTGTCGCGGCGTTCGTACAACGTATTGATGATCTACCCGCGTTTTGCCCCGGGCACTTTCTGGAATTTCGCCGCTGCCTGCGAGCTGTTCGGCGCCCGTTATCCGACCGCCCCGCTCGGCTTGATCACCGTCGCGGCAATGTTGCCGTCCGCGTGGACTGTCCGGCTGGTCGACCGCAATATCGAGGAACTCAGCGACAGCGATCTCGACTGGGCCGATCTGGTTTTTACCGGTGGCATGATCCCCCAGCATGTCGATACGCTCGAGGTCATAGACATTTGTCGGCAGGCTGGAAAGCCGGTCGCCATCGGCGGCCCCGGCCCGACCTCCATTCCCTATGCCTATCCGGGGGCCAACTTTCAGATTCTGGGCGAGGTCGAGAGCGTCATCGGTGAGTTCATCGAGGCCTTCGAGGCGGGCGCCACCGAAGGCGTGTTCGAGGCCGAGAAATTCAAGGCCGACGTGACGGCCACCCCGATCCCGCGTTTCGATCTCTTGAAATTCGACCGCTATCTCTATGTGGGCATGCAATTCTCCCGCGGCTGTCCGTTCACTTGCGAGTTTTGCGACATCATCGAGCTCTATGGGCGGGTCCCCCGCACCAAGACCAGCGCCCAGATGCTGGCGGAGCTGGAGGCGCTCTATCAGCTCGGCTATCGGGGCCATGTCGACTTTGTCGACGACAATCTGATCGGCAACAAGAAAGCGGTGAAGGCATTCCTGCCCGACCTGAAGGCTTGGCTGCAAGCGCACGACTATCCGTTCGAATTCACAACCGAAGCCTCGATCAACTTGGCCGACGATGCAGAACTGCTGCGGCTGATGAACGAAGCCAATTTCGTCGGCATTTTCGTCGGCATCGAGAGTCCCGATCCCGATACCCTGGTGATGACCAAGAAAAAACAAAATACCCGGCGCAACATGGTGGACAGCATCCACAAGATCTACGCCGCGGGAATGTATGTGACGGCGGGATTTATCGTCGGCTTCGACACCGAAAAGGGCTCGATCGCGCAGGCGATGGTGGACTTCATTGAAGAGGCGGCGATTCCGGTCGCCATGGTCGGGCTGCTCTATGCGCTGCCTAACACGCAGTTGACGCGCCGATTGGTCAAGGAAGACCGCCTGCATCCCCTGCCGAAGACGGCTCCGAAGGAAGACCAATGCACCAACGGCCTGAACTTCGACACCTTGCGGCCGCGCGCGGACATACTGCTCGACTACAAGACCGTGCTGGAGAAGCTCTACCAACCGGCCGCCTTTGCCGGGCGTCTCAAGCGGCTGTCGAGCCTGCTCGATAATTCCAACCGTGGACAGCAGACTTCGGCGGCAAACACCCGGCATAAATATAGCGGTTTCGAAATGCTGCACCGGCTGATCACCAGCCTGCCGGAACCGCGCGACCTGTTCCGCGAGACGATCTCCCAGTGCGCGTCGAGCAATCCGAAGTCGGCACGCTACATTGTGACGCTGCTGGCGCTTTATCTGCACCTGGGGCCGTTCTCGAAATACGTGATCGAGCAACTGGAGCGGAAAATCGAGGAAGCCGACGCGGTCCCGATCGTCTCGGCCAGACTGCGCGAGCCGCGGCCAATGCCGGTGGCTGCCACGGCATAGTCGGCGGACGAATTCCCTATCGCCCGGTCTTGATCCGGATCCACAGCCGGTTGATCTGCCGCTGCGTCTTCGGGTCGTGCGCCTTGATGGTGTAGAGGCCGCTCATGGTCGCCTCGTCCGGGTAGATGGTGCGATCGTCCAGGACTGCCTTGTCGATGAATTTTTGGCTTGTCAGATTGCCGTTCGCATAAGAAATGAAATTCGAGTTCCTTGCCGCTATTTCAGGCGTCTGCAGGAAATTGATGAGTTCGTGCGCCTCGGCGACGTTGCGGGCGTCGCGCGGGATCGCCAAGTTGTCGAACCACATCTGCGCACCGCCCTGTGGGATGGCATAGCCGATCTCGATTCCGTTTTTGGCTTCCGCCGCGCGCTTTTGCGCCTGCTTGATGTCGCCCGACCAGCCCAACACCAGACATATCTCGCCGGTGGCCAGCGCATTGAGGAATTCCGACGAATGGAACTTGCGCACGAATGGCCGCACGGCGATCAGGAGATCGGCGGCTTTCTGTAGATCGGCCTCGCGGGTGGTGTTGGGATCGAGCCCGAGATAGTTGAGCGCGGCGGACAGAATATCGTCGGAGGAGTCCAGCATGTGCACCCCGCAGTCCTTGAACTTGGCGAGGTTCTCCGGCTTGAAGACGATGTCCCAGCTGTCCATCCGGGCATCCGCTCCGAGCGCGTCGCGCGCCTTTTGAAGGTTGTAGCCGATGCCGGTCGTGCCCCACATGTAATTGACCGCGAAGGCATTGCCCGGATCGTAAACCGCGAGCCGGCGTGCGATCTCGGGCCAGACATGGACCAGGTTCGGCAGTTTCGATTTGTCGAGTTTTTGGAACAATCCCGCCCTGATCTGCCGCTCGAGGAAATACGCCGTGGGCACGACGACGTCGTAGCCGGACTTGCCGGCCAGCAGCTTGGTTTCCAGCGTGTCGTTGGAATCGAAGGTGTCGTAACGCACCTTGATGCCGGTCTTCTTGGTGAACTCCTCGATCACTGCCGGCTCGATATAGTCCGACCAGTTGTAGACGTTGACGACACGCTCGCGTTTTGATTGCGCGGCAGCGGGATCGCCGAGGGATGAGAGGGCAAGGGCGGCAAGGGCGGCAAGACCAGCGGCGATCACAGCGCGGCGCATGAGGGTCCTTTCTTACAAGCGGCGCCCACGATATCGCGCCTGCCGGCAAGGCTAGTGTCCCGAATCCGAAGTTCGCACATTCCTGCTGCGAGCACTGTTGCGAACTTCGGATTCAAAGGGACACTAGCAATCATAGCGTTGCTCGTGTGGCTTTGGTTCAGAAGTTCCCTCCCAACCCGGCCGCAAGGAATGGGGAACTTCTGAACCGCCACACTAGTTGCATCCGCCGTTTCCAGCAACATCGGATGCGCTTGAGCTTTTCCTGCGGACCGCGATAAAAGACTGCGGCTCGAACGGAGAATTCTCAATGAACTGGTGGCTGGTTGGATTCGGCGCGCTGCTGGCGGTGGCGGCGGCGGTTTGTCTATGGTTTCGTGCCAGGACCGGGCGGGAACTGGCGCTGATGGCCGCCACCCAGACCTCCAGGGCGGGCGACGTTGCATCGCTCGCCCCCGGCACCGTGATCGAGCTCAAGGGCACCGTGCGTTGCCCGAGCCCGCTGACCGCCGAATTCTCCAAGCAACAATGCGTGTACTTCCTGGCCGAGATCAACCGCGAGGAAGTTTACTACGAGAGAGACTCGCAGGGGCGAAGCCAGCGCCGTACCCGCACCCATAACATTCATTCGAGCAAGCGGTTCGCTCCTTGTGTGGTCGACGACGGCAGCGGGCAAGTGGCGCTCAACCTGGAAGGCGCCGACATCGAAGGCGAGCAGGTCGTCCATCGCCGCGAGGCCGAACAGCAAGGCGTCGCCGGCACGCTTATAAGCTTGGCGTCCGGGCGGGGATCCGTCGATCTCATTCATACAGAGACGATCCTGGCTCCCGCCATCCCGATCTATGTGTTGGGCGAGGTGCAGGCGGACCGGTCGGTGGGAAAGCCGGTGCCGGGGTCAGCCAACAAGATTTTCGTAGTCAGCCGAAAATCCGAGGAAGAGCGAAACAAGTCGCTCACGTCCACCATGCTGTGGCTGCTGATCGGAGCGATCGTGCTGCTCGCCGGCGCGGCTGCGCTGGTGATCTGGGGAATGACCCTCTAGTGTCCCGAATCCGAAGTTCGCAAAACCCTGCTGCGAGCACTGTTGCGAACTTCGGATTCAAAGGGACACTAGAAATCATAGCGTTGTTAGTGTGGCTTTGGTTCAGAAGTTCCCTCCCGACCCGGCGGCGAGGAATGGGGAACTTCTGAACCGCCACACTAGCCCGCGCGGCTTGGCTGCGTGATAAGGGCGTGAGAGCCGACAGCCGGCGCCCGCTGATTTGCTCAGGGCGCCGGGATCTTACCGATCACGGCGAGCTTACCCGCCGGATCGAACCGGGTGACGACCATCTCGCCTGACACCGCCCGCGCGCCGGATACCATTTCGATATTGGTAATGTGCGTCACCAACACGGCCGGCTGCCCGGTGCGCAGGGTCTTCAAATATGAAAGCGCCTTCACGACATAGGCGTCTACCTTGGAACCGTCGTCGACATTCAAATAATTCAGCATGGCCTGTCCCTGGACCGGGCCGAGATTCATCAGCCTGGCGGTCTCCAGCGTTCGGCAAAACTGACTGGAAATCAAACGCACGCGCGTCAGTCCGCGTTTTCGGAATTCGTCACCGATCCGGCGCGCCTGCGCGCGGCCGCTCTCGTCGAGATTGCGTTGCAGCGAACAATTTTTCAGGTCGATGCCGGGCGGATACGTAGCGCAAACCGGTAGTTTTCCCAGCACCGCAAAGCTAACCGCCTTTGTGCGGCGTCTCAATATCGCTTGAGCTGGGCCAAGAGCGCCGCCGTGGCGCTGCTGGTCGCCGCAGCCCTGCTCGCTGCCGCCTGGATGAACGGGCCGCGCTGATCGCCGTTGCCGCGGACCGGGACCTCAGCTTTCGGTCGGCAGGCCGGCTGCCTTCCAGGCGAGGATGCCGCCGGCGAGATGGGCGCCATAAGGAAAGCCCTGTTCCTGGGCGGCGAGCGACGCGGTCACCGACCTCCGGCCCGAGCGGCAGGCGAACACCACCTGGCGGCCTTGCGGGTCCGGGATCACCGCCGGGTCGAAGCGCGACAGCGGGACCACCACGGCGTCCGGGAAGCTCTCTATGTCGACTTCATTCTGCTCGCGCACGTCCACCAGCAGGACGCGGCCTTCGGTCAGGCCGCCGGCCACGTCCTCCGGCGTCAGATTCTGCACGCGGGGATCGCCCCCGGACGGATCGGTCATGGCACTTCTCCCGGATCCCGACGACGACCACAGCCCGGTCGCACAACTGCCTCACGGTCGCTGAAGGCGGCCGTGCCGGCAAATTCTATCTCAACGGGTAACGTGTGTCGCGGGTCGACGGGCCAAACCGAAGCGACCGGCAAGTCACTCGCCGGCGAGAGATTCCGTGAGCCGCAACAAGCGCAGGCGCACTCCACTTTCCCTGATCCGCGAATAGGCACGGACCAGCCGCATGGCGCCGCCGGTTTGCAGGAAGTCGAATTCGCTTTCGACCGACTTTGCGTCACGCTTGCCGTGTTCCTCGCTGAACCCGGAGAAAAAGAAGGTGACCGGCACTTCAAGAATCTCGGCAATCCGCTGCAGACGGCCGGCAGAGATGCGGTTGGCACCTTTTTCGTATTTCTGAACCTGTTGGAAGGTCAGGTCCAAGGCATTGGCAAGCTCGGTCTGCGACATGCCGCGCTGCAGGCGCAACGCGCGCACGCGCTTGCCGATCGTCATATCGAGAGGGTCTCGGCTACGTTTGTTCATTTCCGCGCTCCAAACAGGTTAGTGCCCTGCCGAGACAGGGCAGACTCGCCGCATCCAGTAACCGCAACCCCTGATGGAACTGGACTACGTGTGCAGCGCAATAAGATCAATTGGGAAATAGACAGAATTCCCTCATTGCCTAATACCTTATAAGTTGCGTGATATGAAGAGCGCCGCTGCGGCATAATGCTCGTTAGGTCAATGGCATGCCTGTGAGGCGGCATTTAGTGTTGCACGGCATGCAAGTAGCGCCGCGTTAACCTACAAATGATGAGGCCTCTCCACAGGTTGGGGACAATGCCCATCAAACCGTCACCTGCGTCCCGACCTCCACCACCCTTCCCGTCGGAATCTGGAAGAAGTCGGTGGCGTCGCTGGCCGATCGCGCCAAGACGATAAACAGCCGGTCCTGCCAGCGCGGCATCCCGGAATGCGCGGCCGGCTTGATGGCGCGGCGCGACAGAAAGAACGACGTCGACATGATGTCGAAGGTCCAGCCGTGCTTGCGGGCAATCGCCAGCGCCTTCGGCACGTTCGGCTGCTCCATGTAGCCGAACTTCAGCGCCACCCGGATGAACAGCGGGGATATCACAACCATGGTCACGCGTTCTTTTTCCGTGACCCTCGGCGTGTCGGCGGTGATGATGGTGAGAACCACATTGTGCTCGTGCAGCACCTTATTGTGCTTGAGATTATGCAGCAGCGCCGTGGGCGCGAATTCGGGAGCACTGGTGAGGAAGACCGCCGTTCCCGGCACGACATGGGGTGGTTTCTTTTCCAGATTGCGCACCAATGTGTCCAGCGGCACCTCGCTGCGCCGGGTCTTCTGCATGAGGATGGTCGTTCCGCGGCGCCACGTCAGAATGAGCAACACCACTCCGGCGCCGAACAGCAGCGGGACCCAGGCGCCCTCCAACAATTTGAGCAGGTTGGCTGACAGGAAGGTGAAGTCGATCAGCACCAGCGGAGCGATCAGCAGCGCCGCCTGCCAGAGCCGCCATTTCCAGAGCTTCCACACCACGATGAAGGCGAGCAGCCCGTCCACCACCATGGTCATGGCGACCGCCACTCCATAGGCGGAGGCGAGCTCGCTCGACGAACGGAACAGTCCCACCAGCAGCAGAACCCCGATCAGCAAAAGCCCGGTGACGCGCGGAATGTAGATCTGCCCGGCCTGCGAGGCCGAGGTGTGCAGGATCGCCAGCCGCGGCAGCAACCCGAGCTGAATCCCCTGATGCACCAGCGAATAGGCGCCGGTGATCACGGCTTGGCTGGCGATGACGCCGGCCGCGGTGGCGAGCACGACCATCGGCAGCAATGCGAAGTCCGGCACCAGCCGATAGAATGGATTTTCGATCGCCGCGGGATTGGCCAGCACCAGCGCGCCTTGGCCGAAATAATTAACGAGCAGGGCGGGCAGCACCAGACAGAGCCATGCGGTCTGGATCGGCTTCCTGCCGAAATGCCCGAGATCGGCATAGAGCGCCTCGCCGCCGGTCACCACCAGGAATACCGCACCAAGGGTGATGAGGCCGATCTTTCCATGCCCCGCGACGAAAGTTATCGCGTAGTGCGGATTGAGCGCCGCGAGCACGCCTGGATCCTCGTGGATGTGCAGCAGTCCGGCCACAGCAATGGCGATGAACCAGATCAACATCACCGGCCCGAACATGCGCGCCACCCCTGAGGTGCCGCGCCGTTGAACGGCGAACAGAACACACAAAATGACAATGGTGATTGGGACGACGTAATTCCCGGCAGCGGGAATGGCAATTTTCAATCCCTCGACCGCGGACAGCACCGTAATCGCCGGGGTGATCATGGCGTCGCCGAGAAACATCGCGGCGCCGATCACGCCGAGCAGGAACACCAATGTCGTGCGCCGCCCGAGCGCGCGGGTGGCGAGCGCTGTCAGCGAAAGCGTCCCGCCCTCCCCGCTATTGTCGGCACGCAGCAGGATCAGGACATATTTGATCGTAACGACCACAATCAGCGACCACACGATCAAGGACAGCACGCCAAGCACGATGTCGCGGGTAACCGGCCCGCCGGCCTGGGCGGCAACGACTGCTTCGCGAAACGCATAAAGCGGACTGGTGCCGATGTCGCCGAAGACGACGCCGACGCTGCCCAGTGACAAGGCCAGGAATTTGGCCCGGTCCTGGGCAAAGGTGTCGGCGGCTGGATGGGCGGCGCGCGCTGTGGACGGTCCGTTCGCTACTTCGTTCATGGTCGGGAGTCGGCCTTAGGTGCCGCGGAGAAAGCGCGCCTTATATCACCGCGAGGCTGCGGGGAACATGCTTATAAACGGTACTTTGGTATCAATGGTTCCCGGCCGCGGCGGGCAGGGCCGGCGCGAGCTACCCCTAAGAATCAGGGCTTGGCGCCGCTCGGAAGCGGCGGCGCCTCGCGCATCAGCGTGATGGTGACGCGCCGATTGGCGGCGATGAAGGGGTCGTCCGGAAACAGCGGCTGCGTGTCGGCCCGTCCCGCGACCATGTAAATGTGCGACGTCGGCACCCCGTTGAGCTCGAGCAGTTTACGCACCGCATTGGCGCGATCGGCCGACAGTTCCCAGGGCCCATAAGGGCCTTGCGCCGGCAAGCGACTGGCAGAGCTATGGCCAGTGATCGAAATCCGGAATGGCATCGCCTTAAGCGGCGTAGCAAGCCTCTGGATCAGGTGGCGCGTGCGCTCGTGCGGCTCTTTCGCGCCTTCGGCAAACATCGAGCGGCCGTCCTGATCGACGATCTCGATATTGATGCCCTGCTTGGTCTCCTCGATCATGACGTGCTTGGAGATTTCGGCCAGATCCGGCATGTCCTGCAGCGCCTGCCGCAAGGAGACCGTCGCTAGCGCGAAATTGCGGTCGTGCTCGAAATTGGCGCCGTGGCTTTGTTGCCGTCCGCGGTCGTCGACGGTTGGGGTAGCCGACGCCTCCTCGGGCGTGATCGGCGCCGCGTGCTTGAGCTTCGGCCGCGTGGGCAGACCGGGAACTTCAATCACGCCGGAATAGCGCACCTTGTCCTGCACGCCGAATGCATCGCGCATCGAGCCGGCGACGACCTGCAGCTTCACCTGGTCTTGCGTCGAGAAGGCGACCAGCATGACGAAGAAGCTGACCAGCAGGCCCATCAGGTCGGCGAAGGTCACGAACCAGCCGTGTCCGCCGTGGGCTGCCTGGTTACGCCGTGCCATTTACGCAATCCATTGTCAGTGGCGGTGACGGCGTCAGGCCGGCACGGCTTCCGCTTCGTCGTGCCGATGTCTCTCGGGCAGATAGGCCAACAGCATTTCGCGCACCAGTGACGGGCTCTTGGCCTCGCGGATCATCAGAATACCGTCGATGATCAGCGTGCGGTTGATCTCCTCATCGACCAGCTTCAGATGCAGCTTATCCGCGATCGGCAGGCACAGCAGGTTGGCGACCGCGGCGCCGTAGAAGGTCGCGAGCAGCGCCACCGCCATGAACGGGCCGAGCTTAGACGGATCCGTCATGTTGGCGAACATCTGCACCATGCCGATCAGGGTGCCGATCATGCCAAAAGCCGGAGCGCAGTCGCCGATCGCGCGATAGATTTTCTGGCCTTCATCGAGATGGGTGAGGAAGTTGTCGCGGTCGCGCTCGAGATTGTCGCGGATGAAGCTATTGTCGTAGCCGTCGGCGACGAAGCGGATGCCCTTGGCGAGGAACGGATCTTCGATCTCGATCTTCTCCAAGCCGATCGGCCCGTTCTTGCGCGCGATCTCGGCGAGCCTCGCGATCTCGTCGACCAGTTCGCGCTGGGTGATGCGGCGCAAAGTGAACGCGTAGCGCGCGCCCAGCGGCAGGCCGTGAAAGATCGATGTCAACGGAAAGCGGATCAGGGTCGCAGCGAAGGACCCGCCGAAGATCACGATGGCGGCATGGGTGTCGGCGAACATCCGCAGGTCGCCGCCCATCAGGATAAGCGAGGCAAGCACGCCAGCTCCTACGAGCAGACCGATGCTGGTTGCGATATCCATGAACAGGCCCCACACGAACGGGCGCACGCCGTCCCCGGCGCGCACCATGGCAAGCTAGCCCCGGCGCGCTTAAGGGAGGGTTACCAATTACCGCCCGGACGAGCCCTAACGCGCCGACATCCTGTTGATTTCAGGCCGGAAAGGGGTTTGCAACCCGCTTCAGCTTCCCGCCGGCCGGGGCCTGCGCTTTAATCCGGCCGCGTCGGAAGCTGCCGCCAAGCGCAGCGCCGGGCGCGAGGGGAGACGCGGATGCGGCAGATTGGCCATTTCATTGGCGGAAGCGTGGTCGCGGGCAGGTCGGGCCGCAGCGGCGAGGTGTTCGATCCCAATACCGGGGAGGTGCAGGCCAAGGTGGCCCTGGCCGGGCGCTCCGAGGTCGAACAGGCGATTGCGGTGGCCGCCGCAGCGCAGCCGGCCTGGGCCGCGACCAACCCGCAGCGGCGGGCGCGCGTGCTGTTCAGGTTTCTCGAATTGGCGCAGCGGGAGCTCGACAGTCTCGCCAAGCTCCTGTCCGGCGAGCACGGCAAGACGCTCGCCGACGCCCGCGGCGACATTCAGCGCGGCCTCGACGTCGTCGAGTTCGCCTGCGGCATTCCCCATCTGCTCAAGGGCGAATTCACCCAGGGCGCCGGACCCGGCATCGACCTGTTTTCGTTTCGGCAGCCGCTGGGCGTGGTCGCCGGGATCACGCCGTTCAACTTTCCGGCCATGATCCCCTTGTGGAAGGCGGCGCCGGCGCTCGCCTGCGGCAATGCCTTCATCCTCAAGCCGTCGGAACGCGACCCGTCGGTGCCGATGCGGCTTGCCGAGCTGATGACCGAGGCCGGGCTCCCGGCCGGTGTGTTCAATGTCGTCAATGGCGACAAGGAGGCGGTGGACACGCTGTTGACCGATGCGCGCGTCAGGGCGATCGGCTTCGTCGGCTCATCGCCGATTGCCGAATACGTCTATGCCACCGGCGCGGCCAACGGCAAACGCGTGCAATGCTTCGGCGGCGCCAAGAACCACATGATCGTCATGCCGGACGCCGACCTCGACCAGGCGGTCGAGGCGCTGATCGGCGCCGCCTATGGCTCCGCCGGCGAACGCTGCATGGCGGTGGCGGTGGCGGTACCGGTCGGTCGCAAGACCGCCGACGCCTTGGTCGAAAAACTGATTCCGCGGGTGGAAGGTCTCAAGATCGGGCACTCCAGAGATCCGCAGGCGAATTTCGGTCCTTTGATCTCGAAAAATCACCTGCAAAAGGTGATGGATTTCATCGAATCCGGGGTCGAGCAAGGGGCGGATTTGCGTGTCGACGGACGCGGCTTCAAGCTGCAGGGCTACGAGGACGGATTTTTCCTGGGCGGCTGCCTGTTCGACCAGGTCACGCCCGCCATGCGGATCTATCGGGAGGAGATCTTCGGGCCGGTGCTCTCGATGGTGCGCGCCAACGACTACGAGGAGGCGCTGCGTCTCGCCAGCAGTCATGAATTCGGCAATGGGGTCGCCATCTTCACGCGCGACGGCCCAACCGCCCGCGATTTCGCCGATCGCGTGGATGTGGGCATGGTCGGGGTGAATTTCGCGATCCCGGTGCCGCTCGCCTATTACACGTTCGGCGGCTGGAAGCGGTCGGCGTTCGGTGACCTGAACCAGCACGGTCCCGACGCCGTGCGCTTCTATACCAAGACCAAGACGGTCACGGCGCGCTGGCCGTCCGGCAGCAAGGACGGCGCCGAATTCGTCATACCCACGATGAAATGAGAGCGATCGAACCGCTGCCGCTGCTCAGTTGAGCCGCGTCGGCCGCTCGGGATCGGAAGGCTTGTCCGCAGACGGCTGGCTTGGCGAGATCGACGGCGAATAGCTGTCGGCGGGGCCACCGGCGCCGTGCCCGACGAGCGATTGCGCGGCCGCAGCCGCTTCCTTGCGCTCGTAATTGCGGTAGGTGAGCCAGCCGAACGGCAGGCTGGCAAGATAGGCCACCGTGCCGACCGCCAGCACCGCCCAGGGATAGGACACCAGCAACGCAACAAACAGCACGACCACCACGAAGACCGGCAGCACCATCTCCGGCGAAACGCGCTTGCCGAGCTTCTTGCCGGAATAGACCGGCAGCCGCGACACCATCAGGAACGCGATGAACAGGGTGTAGAGGAACGTCACCGGCGCGACGAACACGAGCCGCGGCATGCCGAGAAAGTGCACATAGATCGGCAGCAGCACGGCGATGGCACCCGCCGGCGCCGGCATGCCGACGAAGAAATTGGCCGCCCAGGCCGGACGGTTGGGATCGTCGATCATGACATTAAAGCGTGCAAGCCGCAGCCCGGCGCAGATCGCAAACACCATGGCGGCGATCCAGCCGACATTGCCCAGTTCGTGCAGCCCCCAGAGGTAGAGGATCAGCGCAGGCGCGACGCCGAAATTGAAGAAGTCGGCAAGGCTGTCGAGCTCGGCGCCGAAGCGCGAGGTGCCCTTGAGCATGCGCGCGACGCGCCCGTCAATGCCGTCGAGCGCCGCAGCGAAGACGATGGCGGCGAGCGCCCATTCGAGCTTGCCTTCGATCGCGAGGCGAATGCCGGTCAATCCGGCGCATAGCGCCAAGAGCGTGATCAGGTTGGGCACCAGCGTGCGCACCGGAATGGCCCGGAAACGCCGGCGCTTGGTCCCAGGACGCTCGGGCTCGAAGGGTGTAAAGACCATGGTCTGAATATAGCGCGCCGTTTGCGGCGCCGCCATGGCTGCCGACACTGCGGTTAACGCCGTCAGTCGACGCGGAAAGTGCGTTCGCGGTCGCCGCCGCGCAGATCGGCGATCACGGTCTCGCCGGCGATCGAGGTCTGGCCCTCGGCAACCAGCGCCCGCACCCCTTCCGGCAGATAGACATCGACGCGCGAGCCGAAACGGATCATGCCGATACGCTCGCCGGCCGCCACCTCGGCGCCCTCGCGTTGAAAGCAGACAATGCGCCGCGCCAACAGGCCGGCGATCTGCACCACCGCAATGCGGGCGCTGGCCGTCGCAATGACGAAGGAATTGCGCTCGTTGTCTTCGCTGGCTTTATCGAGATCCGCATTGACGAACTTGCCCGCCTTATAGGCGATGCGCTCGATGCGGCCGCTCACCGGGCTGCGGTTGATGTGGCAGTCGAACACGCTCATGAAGATCGACACCCGCGGCATCGGCCGCTCGCCGAGATTGAGCTCCTTGGGCGGCACGGCGTTGACGACCTGGCTCACCCGCCCGTCGGCCGGCGCAATCACCAGCCCCTCGCGCACCGGCGTGACGCGCGGAGGGTCGCGGAAGAACAGAGTGCACCAGAGCGTCAGCGCGGTGCCGAGCCAACCGAGCGGCGGCCAGATCCAGAACAGGACCAGGCTGACCAGCGCGAACGCCCCGATGAAGGGATAACCCTCGCGATGGATGGGCACGAGCTGCGAACGGATCGAGGCGAGAACGGACATGTACTAAAAATCACTCTGCGGCATCGGCCACCGGCCGCATCGCGTCCGGCGCCGTGAATGGCTCCGCGACCGCAGGCGGGTCGCGGTTGGGCGCGGTCGCATCCTCCCCGATCAAAGCGAGCTTCTCGCGCGCCTCCTCGGCTTCGCGCTGGCGGCTCCACAAGCTGGCATAGAGCCCGCCCTTGGCCAGAAGCTGCTGGTGCGTGCCGCGCTCGACGATCACGCCCTGATCGAGAACGATGATTTCGTCGGCCCCGACGATGGTGGACAAGCGGTGCGCGATGACGAGCGTCGTGCGGTTCCTGGAGACACCGTCGAGCGCGTCCTGGATCTCCTTCTCCGTGTGGCTGTCGAGCGCGGAGGTCGCCTCGTCCAGCAGCAGGATCGGCGGTGCCTTCAGGATGGTGCGCGCGATCGCGACCCGCTGTTTCTCGCCGCCGGATAGTTTGAGCCCGCGTTCTCCGACCTCGGTGTCGTAGCCTTTGGGCGAGCGCCGGATGAAATCGTCGATCTGCGCCAGCCGCGCCGCCTCCTCCACTTCGGCATCGTTCGCTTCCCAGCGGCCGTAGCGGATGTTGTAGCGGATGGTATCGTTGAACAGCACCGTATCCTGCGGGACCATGCCGATGGCCCCCCGCAGCGAAGTCTGGGCCACGTCGCGGATGTCCTGGCCGTCGATCTCGATGCGGCCCCCGGTGACGTCGTAGAACCGGTACAGCAGCCGGGAAATCGTCGATTTTCCTGCACCGGAGGGGCCGACGATCGCGACGGTCCGGCCGGCGGGAACCTGGAAGCTGATGCCCTTCAAAATTTCGCGTTCCGGATCATAGGCGAAAGAGACGTTATCGAAGCGGATAATCCCGCTGCGCACGGCGAGCGGCGGCGCATTCGGCTTGTCCTTGATCTCCGGATCGCGGGCGAGAATTCCAAACATAGTTTCGATATCGATCAGCGCTTGCTTGATCTCGCGGTAGACCATGCCCATGAAGTTCAGCGGCTGGTAGAGCTGGATCATCATGGCGTTGATCATCACGAAGTCGCCGACGGTGTTGGTGCCGTTACGGATGCCGTAGGCGCACATCACCATGGTGACCGCAAGACCGATGGTGAAGATCACCGCCTGCCCAGCATTGAGCACCGCGAGCGAAATATAGGATTTGACGCTGGCGTCCTCATAACGCGCCATCGAGCGGTCGTAGCGCCTGGCTTCGCGTTCTTCGGCGACAAAATATTTCACCGTCTCGTAGTTGAGCAGCGAGTCGATCGCCTTGACGTTGGCGTCGGTATCGCTCTCGTTCATCTGGCGGCGAATGCCGATGCGCCACTCGGTGGCGTAATAGGTGAACACCATGTAGCAGGCGACGGTGACGAGAACGACGGCGACATAGCGCCAGTCGAACTGATAGAGCAGCACGGCGATGATGAACGAGAGCTCGATGATGGTCGGCGCAAGCTGCAGGATCACCATGCGCACGATGGTCTCGATGGCGTTGCGCCCGCGCTCCAGCACCCGCGTCAAGCCGCCGGTCTTGCGCTCGAGATGAAAGCGCAGCGACAGCTTGTGCATGTGCTCGAAGGTGCGGTAGGCGAGCCGCCGCACCGCGTTCATCGCCACCTTGGCGAACAGCCCGTCGCGCACTTGCGTCAGCACGGCCATCAGGATGCGCATGCCGCCGTAGGCGATGGTCATCAGGATGGGTGCCGCCAGCGCCCAGGTCAGCCAGTCGGCCGGTGCGACCGGGGCGGTGCCCTGCCCCGCCAAGGCATCGACCGCCCATTTGAAGGTGAACGGAACCGCAATGGTCGCAAGCTTGGCGGCGAGCAGCAGCGCCACCGCGATCATGATGCGCACCTTGAGGTCGCGGCGGTCGGACGGCCAGATATAGGGCAGCAAGCCGACAAAGGTCGACCACAGAGAACCGCCGTCGCCGGAGACCTCGCGCTTCAAGCCACGAATCGATCGGAGATGGACGTCACTCATCAATGGGCCCGGGACGGGACGGGCCGCGGGAACTTGGCAGACCGTCGAAGCCCCTCATATAGAGATATTTTCCGGCGCAATCATCCCCAAAGCGTGTTGCGAGGCCCCGACTTGACGCTGTCCGGGCGGCGGGCCACATGCATCGCATGACCGAGCTCAAGTCGATTTGCGTCTATTGCGGCTCCGGGCCCGGAACTCATCCGGCCTTTGTCGAAGCCACCCGCAGGTTCGGGCGGATTCTGGCTGAGAACGGCATCCAGCTGGTCTATGGCGGCGGCTCGGTGGGCCTGATGGGGACGCTGGCCGAATCGGTGCTCGATCACGGCGGGTTCGTGACCGGCATCATCCCGGAATTTCTGATCAGTCGCGAGCGTCCATTCGAGCGTGTGCAGGAGTTGATCGTCACCCGCGACCTGCATGAGCGCAAGCGGCTGATGTTCGAGCGGGCCGACGCCTTCGTCGCGCTGCCCGGCGGTATCGGGACGCTGGAGGAACTGGTCGAGCAACTGACCTGGGCCCAGCTCGGCCGGCACAAGAAGCCCATTCTCATCGCCAATATCGAGCGCTTCTGGGATCCGCTCTGCGCGCTCCTCGATCACATGGAAAAACTGCAATTCATCCGCGCCGGGCTGTCGATCAATCTGCTGGTGGCCGAGCGCATCGAGGAGATCCTGCCGAAGCTGACCGAGGCGCTGCGCGCGGTCTCAGAAGAGGAAAAGGAGATGACCCCGGTCGCCGCCGAGCGGATGTGATCTTCCCCGCCGATGACGAGACCTCTATCGGCCTCATGCTGAGGAGCGCCGAAGGCGCGTCTCGAAGCATGGGGCCGCCCCATCCTTCGAGACGGGCGCATCGCAGCCAAGTGTACGCAGGCTGCGCCTGCTATGGCGCCCTCCTCAGGATGAGGGCGGAGAAAGCCTACACCGGCGCGCCGGATTTCAGCAGCTTGTAGACGATGGAATCCATCAGCGCCTGGAACGAGGCGTCGATGATATTCGGCGAGACGCCGATCGTGGTCCAGCGCTCGCCGTTTTCGTCCTGACTTTCGATCAGCACGCGGGTGACGGCCTCGGTTCCCGCATTGAGGATGCGCACGCGATAGTCGGTGAGCTCCAGCCGCTCGATATATTTCTGATATTTGCCGAGATCCTTGCGCAGCGCGACGTCGAGCGCGTTGACCGGGCCGTTGCCTTCGGCCGCCGAGATCATGGTTTCATCGCCGACTTTCACCTTGACCACCGCCATCGACACGCTGACGCGCTGGCCGAGCGCATTGATGCGCTGCTCCACGTTGACGTCGAATTGCGTCACGTCGAAATAGTCCGGCACCTTGCCGAAGATCCGCCGCGCCATCAGCTCGAACGACGCATCCGCCGCCTCGTAGGCATAGCCGATCGCCTCGCGCTCCTTCACCTCGTCGAGCAGCTGGGTGATGCGCGGGTCATCCTTGTCGGCCTTGATTCCGATGCGTTCGAGCTCGGCCAGAACGTTCGATTTGCCCGCCTGGTCGGAAACCAGGAGCTTGCGCTTATTGCCCACCGTGTCGGGCGGCACATGCTCGTAGGTCGCCGGGTCCTTCATGATGGCCGAGGCATGGATACCGGCCTTGGTCGCGAACGCGCTTTCGCCCACATAGGGCGCATGGCGGTTCGGCGCGCGGTTGAGCATTTCGTCGAGCTTGTGGGAGACCTGCGCGAGGCTCTTGAGATTGTCGTCGGAGATCCCGATGTCGTATTTTTCGGAAAATTCCGGCTTGAGCTTGAGCGTCGGAATGATCGATACGAGATTGGCGTTACCGCAGCGCTCGCCGAGCCCGTTCAGCGTGCCCTGGATTTGACGCGCGCCGGCGCGTACCGCCGCGAGCGAATTGGCGACCGCCTGTTCGGTGTCGTTGTGGGCGTGGATGCCGACATGGTCGCCGGGGATGACCTTTACCACCGCGCGGACGATCTCTTCGACCTCGTGCGGCAGCGCTCCGCCGTTGGTGTCGCACAGCACCACCCAGCGCGCGCCCTCGTCATAGGCCGCCTTGGCGCAAGCCAGCGCATATTTTGGATTGGCCTTGTAGCCGTCGAAGAAATGCTCGCAATCGAGCAGCACCTCGCGGCCCTTGGCCTTGGCGGCGCGCACGCTGTCGCGGATCGACGCGAGGTTTTCCTCCTCGGTGGTCGAGAGCGCGACCTTCACATGATAGTCCCAGGACTTGGCGACAAAGCAGATGGCATCGGCCTTCGCATCGAGCAGCGCGGCGAGGCCCGGATCGTTCGAGGTCGAGCGCCCCGGGCGCCGTGTCATGCCGAAAGCGGTAAAGGTCGTGTTGAGCTTGCGGTCCTCCGAGAACAATTGGGTATCGGTGGGATTGGCGCCCGGATAGCCGCCTTCAACATAATCGATGCCGAGCTCGTCGAGCATGCCGGCAAGCACGAGCTTGTCGTGCAGGGTGAAATCGACGCCGTTGGTCTGCGCGCCGTCGCGCAGCGTGGTGTCGAACAGATAGAGACGTTCGCGGGCCATGACGGTGCTCATGCCAGATAGACGTAGACCGCAAGCGCGATCGCGGCGGCGATCACCACGAATTTCAGAATGATGTAATACAGCCAGTGGCGCGGAAACGGGGTCTCGGGCTTTGTCATTGCGCCTTCTCCTTGGCTGCCAGTGCCTTTTCCATGGTCGTGTTGGCGAGCCACTCGCCACCGCGCGGCATGGTGTTGCGGGTCTTGGCAACATAGCCGCGCCGCATGAAGAACTCCTGCGCGTTGTCGCTGACCTCGGCGGTCAGCCGGCGGGCGCCACGGCCCCCCGCGAGTTTCTCGAGCGCATCGACCAGCATGGCGCCGACGCCCTGCCCGGCCCCGGCCGGATGAACATATAGCAGGTCGATCTGGTCGGGGCCCTTGAGCGAGGCGAAGCCGACCGGAGAGCCCCCCAGGGTGCCGAGCAGGGTCAATTGCTTTCCGAGCCGCTCGCCGAAGGCCTCCTCGTCGTCGGCCGCCGACGCCCAAGCCTTCCGTTGCGCGTCACTGTAGTCATCGGCGGTGAGTTCCTCGACACTGGCACGGAATATTTCCGCCACGAGCGGCGTGTCCGTGATGAGAAACGGCCGCAACGCCAGCGCCGGGTGAGCGGAAGCGTTCATGGCACCAGCCCTTCAACGTCATTCCGGGGCACCGCAAAGCGGCGAGCCCGGAATCCATACTCCGCAGCCGTGGTTATGGATTCCGGGCTCGCGCCTTCGGCGCGCCCCGGAATGACCAAAGGAGGGTTTAGCGTCTTGCGCAGCGCGCTCATCGCTTCACCTTCCAAGTCGTAGAGCCGTCCGGCTTGTCCTCCAGCTCAACGCCCATCGCCTTCAATTCGTCGCGGATGCGGTCGGCTTCCGTGAAATTTTTTGCCTTTCGGGCGGCGTCGCGGGCTTCGATCAACGAGATGGCTTTCTTCTCGTCGACTTCGCGCTTGCTCTCGGGCCGACGCGTAAATCCAAGCCCCTGCAACGCCGACCGAAGCGGGGTGAAGTCGCCCTTTCGGTGCAAGAGATGCAACTCCGCGAGGGCCTTCGGGGTATTGAGATCGTCGCTGAGCGCGTCAAGCACCGTCGGAGCAAAGGTTGTCTCACCGCTGTTGGCAAATTCAGGCGCCTCGGTCAGTGAGCGAAGCGTGCTGTAGCTCTCTTCGAGCCCCCTGACGGTCCAGTCGATCGGCTGCCGATAGTGGGTGCGCAGCATGTTGAACCTCAGCACCTCCCCCGGCCAATCCGCAAGGAGCTCCCGGATGGTGACGAAATTGCCGGCCGACTTGGCCATCTTCTCGCCTTCGACCTGCAGAAAGCCATTGTGCATCCAATAATTCGCCATCACCGGGGTATGGAAGGCGCAGCGCGATTGCGCGATCTCGTTCTCATGATGCGGGAAAACCAGGTCGACGCCGCCGCCGTGGATGTCGAAGGTCTCGCCCAGATGCTTCCAGCTCATGGCCGAGCACTCGATATGCCAGCCGGGCCGCCCGGCGGAATTGATGCCGGCAGGCGACGGCCACGCCGGCTCGCCGGGCTTGGACGGCTTCCACAGCACGAAATCCATCGGATCGCGCTTATAGGGCGCGACATCGACGCGCGCGCCGGCGATCATCTCGTCGAGCGGGCGCTTGGATAATCGCCCGTAGTCCTGCATCGACGACACGCTGAACAAGACGTGGCCCTCGGCGACATAGGCGTTGCCCGAGCCGACCAGCCGCTCGATCAGCGCCTTCATCTCCTCGATATGCTCGGTGGCCCGCGGCTCAATCGTCGGCGCGAGACAGCCGAGCGCCGCCACGTCCTCGTGGTACTGCCGCTCGGTCTTGTCGGTGACCAGGCGAATGGCCTCGTTCAGCGGCAGGTTGGAATATTCCTCGGCCGCCCGCGCATTGATCTTGTCGTCCACGTCGGTGATGTTGCGAACGTAGACGACATTGTTCTCGCCAAAGAGATGGCGCAGCAATCGATAGAGCACGTCGAAGACGATAGCCGGCCGCGCATTGCCGATATGGGCGAAGTCGTAGACCGTCGGCCCGCACACATACATGCGCACACGTGCGGGATCGAGCGGCCGGAACGGCCGCTTCTCGCGGTTCAGCGTGTCGTAGAGCTTCAGCTCCATGGGGACTCCCGCCTGCCGGCTGGGCGTCCCACTATCTCGATCAGGAGAAAAGACGGCCACAGCCAGCGGAGACGCTAGCGAATAATCTCCCGGCAAATGCCGCAGATATGGTTAAGGCCGTTCATTTCGGGCGGAGAATGGGGAACGACGCTGCGCGCGTCAAGGGGCCGAGCGCCAGGCCCACGCGGGCAATAGCGCGAATTCATTTGGGGAAGCAGCGGACTAAGGGCTCAAAAACCTAGGAAGTCCGGATATACCCAGCCGACACCCGCGTGACCCGCCCAAACGGGTTAACGCCGCCTTAACGCATTTCCCCGCATTCTCCTCTTTTGTACCGATCCTGGTGCCAACCGCGAGTGCGCTCATGCGGTCCGTCGTTGCCCTGATCTTCGCTGCCCTGCTCTGCGGCACCGCTCCCGCTCAGGCCGAAAAGCGCATCTTCATCATCGCCAACGTGGACGGCTACGGCATAGACCGTTGCCTGGCCACCGGTGCGAGCTGCGGCGCCTCGGTGGCCGCCGCCTATTGCAAGGCGCGCGATTTCACCGCCGCGGCGTCCTACCGCAAGGTGGAGCGCGACGAGATCACCGGCGCGGTCCCCTCCGGCAACACGGCCTGCCGCGGCGCCTGCGAAGAGTTCGTCGCCATCGAATGTTCCCGCTGACGGCTATCGCCCCGCCGCCGTTGCACATCGCCTGATCTTCCGCCATGTTCTCCGCCCAATGCAGGGTAGTTGCCCCTGTTCGGCCGGGCGGAACGACAGATGGCGATGATCGATTCAGGTTTGGCCAAGGAGGCGGCGCCCAGCGGTGACGCGCTGCTCAAGATCGAAGAGTTTTTGCCCCATCGGCTCAACGTGCTGTCCAGCCTGGTGTCGCAGGCGCTGACCCGTGTCTATGGCCGCCGCTACGCCATCGGCATCCCGGAATGGCGGGTGCTGGTCACCCTTGGCCAATTCGGCGTCCTGACCGGCAAGGCGGTCGGTGCCCGCACCCATATGCACAAGACTAAGGTTTCGCGCGCGGTGGCACAGCTCGAGCAGCGCAAATTCCTGACGCGGCGCGCCAACCGCGAAGACTTGCGGGAATCCTTTCTTTCCCTCACCCCCACCGGACGGGCGGTCTATGACGAGGCCGCTCCGATCGCGCTCGCCTTCACCGACCGGCTGTCCGAGGCGATTACGCCGGCCGACCGCCCCGCATTCGACCGGGCCGTGAAGCAGTTGACCGAGCGGTCGGCCAAGCTCGTGGCCGAGATCGAAGCCGGCAAAACCTGACCGTTACGTTGCCCGCGGCCAAGGCGAGGCAACTTGAACCATCGAGAGTTGGACCATCAAGAGGAGGACCCGTGCAGCTCTATTCGTATTTCCGATCGTCCGCCGCCTTTCGGGTGCGCATCGCGCTCAATCTCAAGGGCATGGGCTTCGATACCATCCCGATCCACCTGCAGAAGGACGGCGGAATCAACCGAAAGCCGGAATACCGCGCCATCAATCCATTGATGCGGGTGCCGACGCTCAAGCTCGATTCCGGAGAGCTGCTGACCCAGTCGCTCGCCATCATCGAATATCTCGACGAGATTCATCCGCAGCCGCCGCTGTTGCCGAGCGGCCCGCTCGACCGCGCCAAGGTGCGGGCAATGGCGCTGCTGATCGCCTGCGACATCCACCCGCTCAACAATGTGGGACCGCTGCGTTACCTCAAGCGCGAGCTCGGCCAGGACCAGGACAAGATCGACGCCTGGTACCATCACTGGATTCTCGAGGGCTTTGACGCGCTGGAGACGATGTTGCAACCGGGGCCCTATTGTTTCGGCGCCCAGGTGACCCTCGCCGACATTTGCCTGGTGCCGCAGGTCGCCAATGCGCGGCGCCTCAAAGTGCCGTTGGAGCGGTTTCCCAAGATCGCGGGAGTCGAAGCCGCGTGCCTGAAGCTTCCGGCCTTCGACAAGGCGCGGCCGGAAAACCAACCGGACGCCGAGTGACGATGGCCGCGGATGGCTGGTTTCCCTCGGCGCCATCTGCCGGCTGAACGGCAATGCCGCGGATCAACGCGTGATGCCCCACCATCTTGGTCGCGTCATCCTCTGGATGACCGGTGCGCTGTTGTCGTTTTCGGTCATGGCGGTGTCGATCCGCGAACTCGGCGGAACGCTCAACGTCATCGAAATCCTCACGGTGCGCGCCGCGCTTGGCCTCGCCATAATCGGCACGGTCCTCGCCACTCGGCCGCAGCTGCGGCTAACCATCGTCCGCCGCAAGCTCGGCCTGCATGTGCTGCGCAATGCCATGCATTTCGCTGCGCAATATTTGTGGGCGTGGAGCCTGCTGCTGCTGCCGCTCGCCACCGTGTTCTCGCTGGAATTCACCATGCCCGCCTGGACGATACTGCTGGCGGCTCTCATCTTGGGTGAACGGCTGACTCCGAGCCGGGTCGGCGCCATCGCGCTTGGGCTGATCGGCGTCGCCGTCATCTTGCGGCCGGGGGTCGAGGCCTTTCAGCCGGCGGCATTGATTGTCCTGGGCGCGGCGTTCGGTTTCGCCGCGCAGAACATCGCCACCAAAAAACTGACCATGACGGAAAGCACGATCGCCATCGTGTTCTGGATGAATGTTACACAATTCATCATCGGCGCCGTCGGCGCCGGATTATTCTTTTTCAACAAGATCGAGCTGTATCAATTGCCGGCGGTTGCCGGCATGGGCCTCGCCGGCTTGTCCGCGCATTTTTGCCTGGGCAACGCCTTCCGCGCCGGCGACGCCAGTGTCGTGGTCCCGCTCGACTTCCTGCGCATCCCACTGATCGCGCTGGTGGGCTGGTGGTTCTACGGCGAGGCGCTGGACATCTTCGTGTTTGTCGGCGCCGGCATCATCATCAGCGGCCTGTTGTGGAACCTGCACACCGAGGCATGGCGGCCTATCGCGCCTGAAGTTCTGACCGGGACCTTTCCCGACAAGACTGGTTCCGGCCGCTTCTAGTCGGTACACTCCGGGCTCTTCACACTTTGGTCACCATTCCCGGGCGTCATCCCCCACATCGTCGGCTCAGGCCCTTCATTCATGACAGCATACGCGACCTTGAGACCCCTGCGCGCGCTGGCCTTTGCGGTTGTCGCGATGGCCGCGGCGCTGGCGCCGGCCGCGGCACAGCAGGGATACCCGACCTATCCCGGCGCCGGACCAGGCGGGCGCAGCCAGGCCTGTTTGCGGCTCGAAGCCCAACTCGCGTCGGTCGATCGTGGCAGCGCCGACCCGGCGCGCGCCGATCAGGTCAGACGCTTTGAGGAGGCCGCCGGCCGCCAGCAGGCCGAGCTCGACCGGCTGACTGCGCAAGCCCGCAGGCAGGGCTGTGAAGGAAGCGGCTTCTTCTCCCTGTTCGGTGGACAGTCGGCGCAATGCGGCCCGCTCAATGCGCAGATCCAGCAGATGCGAGCCAATCTCGATCGCATCCTGGGCGATCTGCAGCGCATGCAGGCCAATAGCCCCGGCCGCGAGGGGCAGCGCCGCGCGCTGCTGGGTGCTTTGGCGCAGAACGATTGCGGGCCGCAATACCGGTCAGCCGCGCTGCCGCAGCGTGATTTTTTCGACAGCCTGTTCGGCCCCGGGACTCTGGTCACCCCGAACGTTCCCGCCTCGGACACGTATCGCACCCTGTGCGTGCGCACCTGTGACGGGTTCTATTTCCCCATTTCGTATTCGACAGTCCCAAGCAAATTCGGCGAGGACGAGCGCGTCTGCCACCGCATGTGCCCCGCCTCGGAAGTGGTGCTCTACAGCCATCGCAATCCGGGTGAGGACGTGGCGCAGGCGGTTTCGATCAGCGGCCGCAATTATACCGAATTGCCCAACGCGTTCGCCTATCGCAAGCAGATGAGCGCCGCGTGCAGCTGCAAGGGAGCTGGCCAAACCTGGGCGGATGCACTCAAGCACCTCGACGACCAGACGGTGGAGCGCGGCGACATCGTGGTGACCGAGGACCGGGCGAAACAATTGTCGCAGCCGCGGGTAGATGCCCAGGGCAAACCGATCCGGCCCGATCCGCGCGCGACTACGCCGCGCCCGGGCACAGCGCCCGCGCCTGCCGAGCAGCCGGCGGCGCAAGCGTCGCCCAACGAGGACCCGGCCAAGCGCCAGATCAGATCCGTCGGCCCGAACTTCTATCCCGTGCGCTAGACCATGATCCGATTTAATTGAATCGGATCATGGTCTAGCTTTTTGTTTGAGCATGATCTTTTCCGAAAACCGGTTCCCACTTTTCGGGATCATGCTCTAATCCGCCCTCCGCTGGCCTCATGGTTCGAGACGCGCAGCACGTAGCCAAGTTTACGCAGGCTACGCCTGCTATGGCTGCGCTCCTCACCATGAGGATTATTTCAAACCACTGAATACAGACTGCCTTCGATCCTCATCCTG
>JBKKAF010000104.1:0-10845 GCA_046714775.1 Xanthobacteraceae bacterium
GCCATGCCTTCGCCAGCCACCTCCTGCATAACGGTGCCGATCTGCGAGTAGTGCAGACGCTGCTCGGCCATGCCGACATCTCGACCACGCAGATCTATACCCATGTGCTGGAGGAGCGCCTCAAGAGCCTGGTACGCGACCTGCATCCGCTGGGGGACAAGTGAAACCTGCCGCCCGCTGGCCCGATCATTGCCCCATTTTCGGACGTTTCCCGCTTGCTTGACTCAAGCCCGCCGCGCGGCGAGTTTGGCGGTCCGCGGCCCATGCCGTTTCCCGGTTGATCATCCAGTCATCGCGTGATGCGCAGCTATCTCGACTTCGAAAAGCCCGTGGCCGAGCTCGAGGCCAAGGTGGAAGAGTTGCGCGCGCTGGATAGCGGCGAAAGCGCGGTCGCGATCAGCGAGGAAATCGGCCGGCTCGAAGCCAAGGCGGCGCAGACGCTGAAGGACCTCTATGCCGGGCTGACGCCCTGGCAGAAAACCCAGGTCGCGCGCCATCCGGAGCGCCCGCATTGCCTGGATTATGTGGCGACGCTGATCACCGACTTCGCACCGCTCGCTGGCGACCGCAAGTTCGGCGACGACGAGGCTATCATCGGCGGCTTCGGCCGCTTCCGCGGCGACAGCATCTGCGTGATAGGCCACGAGAAAGGCTCCAGCACCGAAAGCCGGCTCAAGCATAATTTCGGCATGGCGCGGCCGGAGGGCTACCGCAAGGCGGAGCGGCTGATGGATATGGCCGACCGCTTCGGCATCCCGGTACTCTCGCTGGTCGATACCGCCGGCGCCTATCCGGGCATCGGCGCCGAGGAGCGCGGCCAGGCCGAGGCGATCGCACGTTCGACCGACGCCTGCCTCAATCTCGGCGTGCCCAACATCGCGGTGATCATCGGCGAAGGCGGCTCGGGCGGCGCCATTGCGATTGCCGCAGCCAACCGCGTCATCATGCTGGAACCCGCAATCTACAGCGTGATCTCGCCGGAGGGCGCGGCCTCGATCCTGTGGCGCGACACCGCCAAGGCACAGGAAGCCGCCACCAACATGAAGATCACGGCGCTCGATCTCACCCGCTTCGGGGTGATCGACCAGATCGTGACCGAGCCGCTCGGCGGCGCGCACCGCGATCCACCGGCAGCGATCGCGTCCGCCGGCGAGGCGATCGCGGGCGCACTCGAGGAGTTAAAGGGCCTCGATCGCGAGACCGTGCGGCGCAAGCGGCGCGAGAAATTCCTGGCGATCGGACGCAGCATCGGGTGACGAGAGAATCGTCATGGCAGGCAAGGCGGTAAGACGTCCCGGCGGGTGCCGAAGTCATCACGATTGGCTGCCCTGATATCTCCCAAGTCTTGATCTAGGCTCTGCCAGACATTCGGGATTTTGGGAGGGCCAGGTTCGGTCGAGACCTTCGGTGCGGGGCAGGCTTCGCCACATTTACCGGCCATTAACCCTGCATATGTTCCATCGTTTATCCGGCGGGCATTATCGCCTTGCGATCATTGCTTCTTAGGGATAACGATTGCTCAATGAAGGCTCGGGGGACAGCCCATCAGTCGGGGAGTTTCGCGTTGAATCGACGGCCCCTTGTGCGCTCGTTGCTGGCTTCCGCGGCGATCGCCGCTGCGGTGACGCTCGGCGGCTGCGACACCGACAGCAACGCACCTTCGCTGCGCTCGCTGCAGCCGCTCTCGGCCAAGATTCTTGCCGATTTCGACCAGAAGGACATGGCGAAGGAATCGCCGATCCTGATCCGCCTCTTCAAGGACGAAGCCGAGCTGGAAGTCTGGAAACAGGACAAGAGCGGCCGCTTCGCGCTGCTCAAGACCTATCCGATCTGCCGCTGGTCGGGTGAGCTCGGCCCCAAGATCCGGGAAGGCGACCGGCAGGCGCCCGAGGGGTTCTATACGATCACGCCTGCGCTGATGAATCCGAATTCCAGCTACTATCTCGCGATCAATATGGGCTTCCCCAACGCCTACGATAAGGCGAACGGGCGGACCGGCGCATTCCTGATGATCCACGGCGATTGCTCCTCGCGCGGCTGCTACGCCATGACCGACGAGCAGGTCGCGGAGATCTATGCGCTGGCGCGCGAGTCGTTCTTCGGCGGCCAGACCGCGTTCCAGATCCAGGCCTTTCCGTTCCGCATGACCGCGCTGAACATGGCCAAGCACCGCAACTCGCCGCACCTGGCGTTCTGGCGGATGCTCAAGCAGGGCTACGACCATTTCGAAGTCACCAAGCTCGAGCCCAAGGTCGACGTCTGCGAGAAGCGCTATGTGTTCGACGCGCAGACCCCGGGCGGCGCCTCGACGCCGCTGCGCTTCAATGCCGCCGGCAAATGCCCGGTCTACGAAGTGCCATCAGACATCGTCGCCGCCGTCAGCGAAAAGCAGCAGCGCGACAATACCCAGACCGCCGAATTCATCCGCCGCGGCACCCCGGCTTCGCCGATCCGCACCGGGCTCGACGGCGGCATGAACCCGGTGTTCCTCGCCGCGCTCAAGCCGCGCGACCAGTATGACGAGAACGGCCGCCTCCGCTCGCTGGCGCCGGTGGCGCCGGGCACCATTCCAGCCCATGTCGTGCCGCCGGGCGAGCGCAACAATGGTGAGAGCGCGACCGGCAGCGTGGCCGATGTGCCGGTCCCGCGCGAAGCGCCGCGCACCCGCGTGGCCTCGGCGCAGCCGGCGCAAGGCTCCGGCCTGTTCGGCAATCTGTTTGCGTCGAACGGCAGTTCGCCGCAGCAGGCCGGCCAGCAAGGCTCGCCCAGTGTGATCGATCGCATGTCGCGTTTCGTCGGGTTGCGCGGTTCCGACACCGCGGCAACCTCGGAAGCCCCTGCGCCCAAGGCCAAGGCTGCGGCGACGAAGCAGCCCACCGTCGCCGCCGTGCGGCCGAAGCAAGCGGTGCCGCAACAATCCGAGGCCAAGTCTGAGGCCAAGTCCAACGGCAATGCCGGCGCGATCCGGCCACGGCAGCCGCAGCAGGCGAGCGCCGCCGCGCCGCAGAACGACCAGGCCAACGGCGCGAGCCTGCTCAATGGCGCGCAGCCGACCGTGCCGACCGGCACCTTCGACAGCCGCTGGGGCACGTTCCGCTAACTATCGTAGAGCGATGCTTTTGGAATGATCATGCCCTGCCACGCGGGGCATTGGTTTTTCGGCCTCAGGCGAAGCGGCCGTGGCAATGCTTGTATTTCTTGCCGGAGCCGCACGGGCAGACTTCATTGCGCCCGACCTTGCCCCAGCTCCCCGGATCGCTGGGATTGTACTCGGCGCTGCGCGCAGTGCCGTTGCCATTGCCGACCAGCGCCGGCGCGAACGGCGCATCTGCATAGGCCATTTCATCCTCGCCGGTCGTCGGATCGACCTTGTGAGCCTCCATATAGGGCAGGCTCTGCGGCTCCTCCGGCTGTCCCTGCACGATCTCGACCCGCATCAGGTGGCCGGTGACCGCTTCGCGCAGATTCTGGATCATGGTCTCGAACAAGCTGAACGCTTCCGCCTTGTACTCATTGAGCGGGTCGCGCTGGCCGTAGCCGCGCAGCCCGATCACCTGGCGCAGATGCTCCAGCATGACCAGGTGCTCGCGCCAGAGATGGTCGAGCGCCTGCAACAGGATCGACTTCTCGACATAGCGGATGACGTCGGGACCCCATTGCGCGACCTTGGACGCCATGTGCTCATCGGCACGCCGCACGATGCGGTCGAGCAGCTCCTGCTCGGCAATGCCCTCTTCCTTGGCCCATTCGTCGACCGGCAGATCGAGATTGAGCACGCGCTTGAGCTCTTCCTGCAGTCCAGCCGTGTCCCATTGCTCGGGATAGGCGTTCTCCGGCACGTGCTTGCCGACCATGTCCTCGATCGCGCCGTGCCGCATGTCGGAGACGGTCTCGGCGACGTTTTCGTCCTTCATCAGTTCGATGCGCTGGTCGAATACGACCTTGCGCTGATCATTCATCACGTTGTCGAACTTGAGCAGGTTCTTGCGGATGTCGAAATTGCGCGCCTCGACCTTCTGCTGCGCCTTTTCAAGCGCCTTGTTGATCCAGGAATGGACGATCGCCTCGTTCTCCTTCAGCCCGAGCCGCTGCAGCATGGTATCGAGCTTGCCCGACCCGAAGATGCGCATGAGATCGTCTTCGAGCGACAGAAAGAACTTGGAGCTGCCGGGGTCCCCCTGGCGACCTGAGCGGCCGCGCAGCTGGTTGTCGATGCGGCGGCTCTCATGGCGCTCGGTGCCGAGCACGAACAACCCGCCGGCGGCGAGCGCTTTCTCTTTCAGGCGTGCGACCTGGCTCTTGATATCGTCGATGCGGCGCTGCCGCTCCGGCCCTTCGACGCCCTCCAGTTCCTGGCGCACGCGCATGTCCACGTTGCCACCGAGCTGAATGTCGGTACCGCGGCCGGCCATGTTGGTGGCGATGGTGATGGCGCCCGGAACGCCGGCCTGGCCGATGATGTAGGCCTCCTGCTCGTGGTAGCGCGCATTGAGGATGGCAAACACCTTGGTCTTGGTGGCACCGTCGTCGCCGCTGTAGAGCGCGGCAAAGGCGTTGGGATCCGAAAAATCGTGCTGTTCCCAGCCTTCCTTGCGCAGCATCTCGGCAAGCTGCTCGGACTTTTCGATCGACGTGGTGCCGACCAGCACCGGCTGGCCGCGCGTCTTGCAGTCGTTGATCAGCGTGAGGATCGCGCGGTATTTCTCGATCGCCGTGCGATACACCTCGTCATCGTCGTCGAGGCGGATCAGCGGCATATTGGTAGGAATTTCCAGCACTTCGAGATTGTAGATATCGAGGAACTCATCGGCCTCGGTCACCGCCGTGCCGGTCATGCCCGCGAGCTTCTCGTAAAGGCGGAAATAGTTTTGGAATGTGATCGAAGCCAGCGTCTGGTTCTCCGGCTGGATCGGCTGGTGCTCCTTGGCCTCCAGCGCCTGATGCAGACCCTCCGAATAGCGCCGGCCCGGCATCATACGGCCGGTGAACTCGTCGATGATGACGACCTCGCCGTTGCGCACGATGTAGTCCTTGTCGCGGTGAAACAGCTTGTGTGCGCGTAGCGCCTGGTTGACGTGGTGCACGGCGGTGACGTTCTCCACGTCGTAGAGCGAGTCGCCCTTGAGCAGGCCGTCACCGCGCAACACCTGTTCCATCTTTTCCATGCCGGCTTCGGTCAGCACCACGGTGCGCTGCTTCTCATCGACCTCGTAATCGGCCGCCTCGAGCTTGGGGATATAGGTGTCGATGGTGTTGTAGAAGTCGGAGCGGTCATCGAGCGGGCCGGAGATGATCAGCGGCGTGCGCGCCTCGTCGACCAGGATCGAATCGACCTCGTCTACGATGGCGTAGATGTGCCCGCGCTGGACCATGTCCTCGAGCCGGTACTTCATGTTGTCGCGCAGATAGTCGAAGCCAAGCTCGTTGTTGGTGCCGTAGGTGACGTCGGCGTCGTAGGCCTGCTTGCGCTGCTCGTCGTCCAGCCCGTGCACGACGACCCCGACCTTGAGCCCAAGGAAAGTGTAAATTTGGCCCATCCACTCGGAGTCGCGCTTGGCCAGGTAGTCGTTGACGGTAACGACGTGGACGCCGCGGCCGGCCAGCGCGTTGAGATAGACCGGCAGCGTCGCCACCAAGGTCTTGCCTTCGCCGGTCTTCATCTCGGCAATGCGGCCCTCATGCAGCACCATGCCTCCGACCATCTGCACGTCGAAATGGCGCTGGCCGAGCGTGCGCTTGCTGGCCTCGCGCACGGTGGCGAAAGCCGGCACCAGAATGTCGTCCAACGACGTGCCGTCGGCGACTTCCTGCCTGAATCTCTCGGTGCGCGCGCGCAACGCCTCGTCGGAGAGCTTCTCGAGCTCCGGCTCCAGCGCGTTTATGGCGTCCACCCGGGATTGATAGGTCTTGATCCGGCGCTCGTTGGATGAGCCGAAGAGCTTGCGGGCAATGGCGCCGATCATGCCGGAGGTCCTTTCAGGTAGCGCTTTTCGGCTGCAATCACGGCGCTATCGCGTCCGGCGGTCGGGGTGACCGTTTGGCCGAGAGATAGGAGGGGGTCCGACCCTTGTCAATTGGCCACCTCATGCTCACGTTCTCGTCAGCAAAGGCTTGGATTCCATTGGATTCCATTGCCAAACCGGCCTGATTGCGCGACTGTCCGCCGCCTCCGCCACAGCGGTTGCATCACCCTCGACAAGGACGCGCTATGATTTCGCACTCCCTCCCCGCTGTTCGCGCGCATGCGCTCGCGGCACGGCTCCGGCGCCGGATCGCATTCGGTAAGGTCGCAATTCTGCTGCTCATCCTGCCGCTGGCATTCGGCTGCTCGCAGGAAGCGACGCCGTCGAAACAGGCATCGCCCGCAAGCTCGACCTCGTCGGCATCCGATCCGGTGGTCGCGCGCGTCAACGGCGTCGAGATCAGACAGAGCGATCTTACCATGGCCGAGGAAGATCTCGGTCAGGAGCTGCAAGCCGCGCCACCCGCCATGAAGCGCGAGCAGCTGATCGCCTATGTCGCCGACGTCATCCTGGTGGCGCAGGCGGCCGAGAGCAAGAAAATGGGCGACACGCCGGACTTCAAGCAGCGGCTGAATTTCATGCGCAACAAGCTGCTGATGGGAGCGCAGTTGCAACAGGAAGCCAAGACCGCGGCCACCGATGAGGCGATGCGCAAGGTCTATGACGAGCAAGTCAAACCGATGGGCGCCGAGGAAGAAGTGCGCGCCCGCCATATCCTGGTGGCGACCGAAGAAGAGGCCAAGGCCATTGTCGATGAGATCAAGGGTGGCGCCGACTTCGCCGCGCTCGCCAAGGAGAAGTCGAAGGACCCCGGCGCCGCCGATGGTGGCGATCTCGGGTATTTCGCCAAGGACCAGATGGTGCCGGAATTCGCCGAGGTCGCGTTCCGCATGCACAAGGGACAGCTTTCCAACCCGGTCAAGACCCAGTTCGGCTGGCACGTGATCAAGCTCGAAGACCGGCGCAACAAGCAGGTGCCGGAATTCGACAAGATCAAGGAACAGATCGTCGTCTTCCTGGCGCGCAAGGCGCAGACCGAATACGTGGCCAAGCTGCGCGAAGGCGCCAAGATCGAGCGCCTGGACCAGCCGGCCGCCAAACCCATGGACAAGCCCGCGGACAAACCCGCCGACAAGCCGGGCGAACCGGAAAAGAAATAGCCTCACCGTCATTGCGACGCGCCGGCAAGATTCGCAGTCGGCGCGAGCTCGACCGGGTTGCTGCGAGAGCCGGAATTCATACGCCGGTCTTGCGATTTGATCGGCAAGCTGGTGGTTATGCATTCCGGGCTCGGCAGGTCGCTGGCGCCCCGGAACGACAGAACCGAGCCATGGCCAGTAAAGTTTCCCCCCTCGCACCCAAGACGTCTCCGGACATGCCGCCGATCGAGGGCGTGCGGCTGGCGACTGCCGCCGCCGGCATCCGCTATGCCGGCCGCACCGACGTGATGCTGGCGGTGCTGGCGCCGGGGACGGCGGCTGCCGGGGTATTCACCCGGTCCAAATGCCCATCGGCTCCGGTCGAGTGGTGCCGCGCCCAGCTCAGGCATCGCAAGGCGCGTGCGCTGGTGGTCAATTCCGGCAACGCCAATGCCTTTACCGGCAAGAGCGGCCACGCGGCGACCAAACTCACTGCCCAGATCGCCGCCAAGGCGGCCGGCTGCCGGATCTCCGAGGTGTTTCTCGCCTCGACCGGCGTGATCGGGGAGCCGCTCGACGCCGGAAAATTCGGCGCGGTGATGGACGGCCTGGTCGCACGCGCGGCGCCGCAGCCGTGGCTCGACGCCGCCAGGGCAATCATGACCACCGACACCTTTCCCAAGCTCTCCACCGCGAAAACCACGATGGGAAAGATCACGGTGACGATCAACGGCATCGCCAAGGGCGCCGGCATGATTGCGCCCGACATGGCGACCATGCTGTCCTTCGTGTTCACCGATGCGCCGATCGCGGCTCCGGTGCTGCAGAAGTTGTTGAAGGAACTGGTGGTCGATACCTTCAATGCGGTGACGGTCGACGGCGACACTTCGACTTCCGATACGCTGATGGCATTCGCTACCGGCACGGCTGCCGGCCGCGGCGCGCCCAAGATCACCAAGGCGAGCGACCGCCGCCTCACGGGCTTCCGCAAAGCGTTCGAAATGGTGCTCGCCGATCTGGCCGAACAGGTCGCGCGCGACGGCGAAGGCGCGCGCAAGCTGATCGAAGTCAAGGTGGAGGGCGCGGTGTCCAAGAAGTCGGCGCGCAAGATCGCGCTGTCGATCGCCAATTCCCCATTGGTCAAGACCGCGATTGCCGGCGAGGATGCCAATTGGGGCCGCGTAGTCATGGCAGTCGGCAAGGCCGGCGAACCAGCCGACCGTGACAAGCTGTCGATCTGGTTCGGCGATATCCGCGTCGCCCATAAGGGCGCGCGCGATCCCAATTACGACGAGGCCAAAGTATCCGCGGCGATGAAAGCGCCGAATATTTCGTTGAAGGTCAATCTCGGCCTTGGCCAAGGGCGCGACCGGGTGCTGACCTGCGATCTCACCGAAGATTACATCGCGATCAACGCCGACTACCGCTCTTAAGGTCCGGTTACCCAGAACCGATAACGCCTACAATCGGCACAATGACGTTGAACCTTCCTTAATCCAGCTTTGGATACCGTCAGGGCACGAGACCGTGAGCGACAAACTTGTCCTAGTTGCCGCTTGCGCGCTCGTGGATGTCGACGGGCGGGTGCTGATCGCCGAGCGCCCGGCCGGCAAGCCGATGGCGGGCCTCTGGGAGTTCCCGGGCGGCAAGGTCGAGGCGGGCGAACGGCCCGAGCAGACCTTGATCCGGGAGCTGAAGGAGGAGCTGGGAATCACCGTCAACGAGGCGTGTCTCGCTCCGCTCACCTTCGCGAGCCACGGCTATCCGGGGTTCCATCTCCTGATGCCGCTCTACGTCTGCCGGCGATGGGATGGAACGGTGACGGCGCAGGAAGGCCAGCGGTTAGCCTGGGTCCGGCCGAACCGATTGCGAGACTACAAGATGCCGCCGGCCGACGAGCCGCTGGTAGCGCACCTGATGACGCTGTTGTGATGCAAACGGTCAAAGGCCGAACGGAAAAAAGCCATGTCGAAATATTCCACGCTGCGTCCCACACTCGCTCTCATGCGCCAGCGCCTCGCCAAGGATGAAGAGGGCGCGACCGCGATCGAATATGCCATCATCGCCTCTGGCATCGGCGTTGCCGTCGCGGCCACGGTGTGGACCCTAGGGTCGGCGCTCACCGGCCTCTATCAGAAGGTCGCGGACATTTTCTGAACGGCGGCGGGCGTAAGCTATCGTCCCGCCTTCTCTCCCGCGGATATTTCCTTGGCGCCGAGCGCATCGGCCAGCCGGTGTTGCGCCGAACCGGGCGCCAGCGGCTGCTGTTGGCTTTCATGCGGCGCCCAGCCCGACAACCAGATGATCTCGAAGGTGGCCCGGATGCGGCGGTCGGGATCGGCGAAACGTTCGCTGTAGATCTCCGCCATTCTCGTCAAGGTGGCGCGCCGCAGCGGCTGGCGGCGCCGATCGGCCAGTATGCCGGTGGCGCCCATGCGCCGCAGGTCGTGCATCAGCGCGAGCGGCGAAGCGTAGCGTACCACCACGCGGTCGACGTCGGTCACCGGCAGCGCAAAGCCGGCGCGCTGAAGCAAGCCCCCGAGATCGCGCAGATCGGCGAATGGCGCGACCCGCGGCGAGGCGCCGCCTTCGATCTCCGCTTCGGCCTGCGTGAAGGACTGCCGCAACTCGGTGAGCGTATCGCCGCCGAGCAGCGCCGCCAGCAACAGCCCGTCGGGCCGCAGCGCGCGGCGGATTTGGATGAGCGTCCCCGGCAGATCGTTGACCAGGTGCAGCGCCAGCGCCGACACCACCAGATCGAGCGAGCCGTCAGCAAACGGCAGCGCCTCCTCATCGGCCGCAACGGCCTGACCGCCACCGCGCGCCGACGTATCGACTGCAATGATACTCCCCACCTTGCCGCTCGCGGCGAGAACGCGACGCATGGCGTCGCCGGGGGTGCCGAGATCGACCGCCCGCTCGAATCGGCGCAGCACTGCCGCAAGGCGATCGGTGAAATCCTCGGCTACCCGTTCGAGCAGGAAGGTCGAGGGGCCGAGCGCCGCCGCCCGCTTGCGGCGGGCGCGCAGCACCTGGCGGTCGAACACAAGCGGATGCGGCATCGCGGCCTCGTCCCCGGCTTATCGCGCCGACTGGTCGCGGGGTCAAAGCCGCGCTAGTGTCCCCAATCCGAAGTTCGCACGAACTTGCCGCAAGCACTCTTGCGAACTTCGGATTGAAAGGGGCACTAGCAATCATAGCGTCGCTAGTGCGGCTTTGGTTCAGAAGTTCCTCCTGACCAAGCCGCAAGGAACGGGGGAACTTCTGAACCGCCGCATTAGGCCTAAGGCCATGCCACCGACGCTTCCGCACCCGAATCCCGGCCCGCTGGCGCGCTGGGCCGGCGCCTTGCGCGCCACCTTCGGACGCGCCGTCGACGTGGCGCTGCCGCAGCTGTGCGCGGCATGCCGCGAACCGGTCGGCAATGCGGGCCTGTGCCCGGCCTGCTGGTCCAAGCTGTCGTTCATCGCGCCGCCGTTTTGCGAGCGGCTCGGTATCCCGTTTCCGTTCGATCCGGGACCCGGCGTGCTGTCGATGGAAGCGATCGCCGATCCTCCGGCCTATCGGCGGGCGCGCGCCGCCGTGCGCTATGACGACATCGCCGGCACGCTCGTTCATGCCCTGAAATACGGCGACCGGCTCGACCTCGCGCCGGCCATGGGGCGCTGGATGGCCCGGGCCGG